>DATKLO010000151.1:0-43382 GCA_035542375.1 Steroidobacteraceae bacterium
CCGCTCCCGCGCGCACGTCGGCTCCAGCTGGGACGCCTGCCAGAGCGGTCCCGGCGCCCGCCATCTGACGCCTGGGGAGGAGTCGCGCGTGACCCCACTGTCCGAGTGGCTGCAGATCATGCTCGCGGAGATCGCTCGCAAGCGCGACGAGCAGGAGCGTGCGCTCCAGGAAGATACCCAGCGCCGGCGCGAGAGCGACGCCCCGCCTCAGCCGGAAACCGCACCGCAACGCCCCAACACCCGGACGGCCTGAAATCTGCTGTGCTAGAGTCCGCGGCGCGTCGCCAATAGGGGACAGCCTCGCCGCGCATGACCATTGACCCCCGTACGTCCGCGCTCGAAGACACTCACAAGAACCGAGCGGCACCGGCGATCGGACGCGCACCGACCGGCATCACCGCTTTTGTCGGCCGCACCCTCAAGGGTCCGGTCAACCGGCCCGTCGAGGTCACGAGCTTCGCGGATTTCCAGCGCGTGTTTGGCGGGCTCTGGCAGCCTGCGCCACTGGCTTACGCCGTCGATCATTTCTTCGAGAACGGCGGCCGCCAGGCCCTCATCGTGCGTGTCGCCAATGGCGCCCGTCCGCCGACCATCACGCTGCCGGCGGGATCGGCCGCGCTGCGCCTGATCGGGCTCAACCCCGGTTCGCGCGAGTACCTGCGCGCCTCGGTCGACTACGACGGCATCGGTCCCGGCCAGCCCGATCAGTTCAATCTCGTGGCACAGCGCGTGCGCTCGGCCGGCTCCGAGCTGATCGAGGACCAGGAGATCTTCCGGCGCGTGTCGGTGGCGCCGCGGTCCCATCGCTTCGTGACCGATGTGCTGCTCGAGTCGAAGCTGGTGCGAGTCACCGGCGCGGTGCCGGCGCAGCGTCCCGACCGCTCGGGCATGTCGGGTGGTCGCGCCGCCATCGGCTACAGCGCCTGCAATCCGGACGGCGATGATGGCGCGCCGCTGACCGACTACGATCTTATTGGCTCGGCGACGGACAACACAGGACTGTTCGCCCTGCAGGAAGCTCCCGCCTTCAACCTGCTGTGCATCCCGCCACTGGCCCGCGAGAGCGATGTGGGTCTGAGCACGCTGCTGGTGGCGGCCAAATTCTGTCGCGAGCGCAACGCGATCCTGCTGGTCGACCCGCCGGCCGCGTGGGTCTCGCCGCGCGCCGCGCTGGAAGCCCTGCGCAACTGGCCGTTCCGCAGCCCGAGCGCCGTGATGTATTTCCCCCGCGTGCAGTCGTTCGACCGGTTGCGTGGTCGCGCGGAGACCTTCGCTTCCTGCGGCGCGGCGGCCGGCATGATTGCGCGTTCCGACCGGAGCGCTCCGGTCTGGTCGGTCGCGGAAGTGGAGGAGTCCTTCCTGCGGCCCGGACTGCGACCCGCTGCGGTCGTGTCGGATGAGGAGCGCGTGCGTCTCGCGCAGGCGGGAGTCAACACTCTGACCTCGACGCGCGCCAGCACACGACAGCCGCTGATTGCACGCACGCTCGCCGCCGGCGGCAGCGGTGCATCCGACTGGAAGTATCTGCCGGCGCGCCGTCTTGCCCTGTTCATCGCCTCGAGCATCGAACAGGGCACCCGCTGGGTGCTCTTGGAACCCAACATCCCCTCCGTCTGGGAACGCGCGCGCGCGGCGGCGGATGAGTTCCTCGCCACGCTGGCAGCCGAGGGTGCCTTCGCGGGCACCTTGCCCGACGAGAACCATTTCGCCATCGCCGATGATCGCGTCAACCGCGACACCAGCGTCGCGGAGGGCAAGTTCAATCTGCTCTATGGCTTCGCGACCAGCCGGCCCGGCGAGTTCGACACCTGGATGGTGACCCACCACCTGGGCTCGAGCCGCGTGCGCCCGGTCACGGTGAATCGCATGACCACCTCACGCAACCGCGTGGAGTGGGAAATCGAAACCGCCATCCTGCGCGCCTAGCCGCCTGCGGCAGGCCCGAGGCCGTCAAGCCCCTCCGTGGCCGAACCCGCCGCCACTGGCATGGCCGGCCGATCACTTGCGCCCGAACCCGCCACCGCCGGGGCTGAAGATCGTCAGCTCATCGCCGGGTTGCGCGTCAAAGCGAGCTGTCGCGCCGAGGGATTCCACTTCACCGCTCGTACGGCGAATCGTCCCGGCGCCGGGCGAGGCATCCTGACCGCCTTCCAGGCCGAATGGAGCGATGCGCCGGTGGTTCGCAAGGAGCGCGCCTGCGAGCGGAGCACGGAACAGCAGCCGGCGGATCGTGCCGTTGCCGCCGCGGTACCGGCCAGCGCCACCGGAGCCGCGACGTATGCTGAATTCCCGCAACAGCACAGGGAATCGCGCTTCCAGGATTTCGGGGTCCGTCAGCCGGGAGTTGGTCATGTGGGTCTGGACCGCATCGCAGCCGTCGAATCCCGGTCCGGCCCCGGCGCCACCGGCGATCGTCTCGTAGTACTGCAGGCGGTCGTTGCCGAATGTCAGGTTGTTCATCGTCCCCTGCGAGGCAGCGAGTACCCCCAGCGCGCCGTACAGCGCATCGACGATGCATTGGGAGGTCTCCACATTCCCGGCGGCGACCGCGGCTGGAGCCACCGGATCCAGCATGGAACCGCGCGGGATGATGATGTCCAGAGGCTCCAGGCAACCTTCGTTGAGCGGAATGGCCCGCTCCGTCAGAGTACGGAACACATACAACACGGCTGCGAGACATACGGCACGTGGCGCGTTGAAGTTATGCGCGTCCTGGCCTGATGTTCCCGTGAAATCGACACGGGCGCGCTGCGCGGCGCGGTCGATATCGATCCGCACGCAGATGGCCTGCCCGCTGTCCATCTCGTAACGGAATGTACCGGCGCGCAGGCGCTCGATCGCGTTGCGCACGCTGGTCGCTGCATTGTCCTGCACATGACGCATGTAACTGCGCAAGGTGGCCGCCCCATGCCGCTGCACGGCCCGGCCAATCTCCGCGATGCCCCGGGCATTGGCGGCCAGCTGGGCCCGCAGGTCGGCGACATTCTGCTCGATGTTGCGGGCCGGGTAGGTGGCCGACAGCAGCGCGTGGCGCAAAGCCTCTTCCCGCAGAACTCCATCCGTGACGAGCGGGAAGCACTCGAACAGAACCCCTTCCTCCTCGATGGTGCGACTGAACGGCGGCATCGATCCCGGTGTCGTGCCGCCGATGTCGGCGTGATGCGCACGCGATGCGACGAAGAAATCCGGGCGCCGCGCCCCGAGCGCGGGGGCACTTGCGCCGGCACTGGCAGCGACGCGGGTACCGGTGCTCGCGTGAGCGCTGCTGTCGGCACCGCCGTCGAGAAACACCGGCGTCACGACGGTCATGTCGGGCAGGTGGGTGCCGCCGTGATACGGGCTGTTCAGCAGCCACGAGCTGTCCGGCGGCAATTGCGGTCCGCGGGTATCGATCACCGCGCGCACGCTGGCCCCCATCGAGCCGAGGTGCACCGGCATGTGCGGTGCGTTGGCGACCAGTCCGCCCGCGGCATCGAACAGTGCGCAGGAGTAGTCCAGCCGCTCCTTGATGTTGACCGACTGGGCCGTGGCCTTGAGCACCTCGCCCATCTGCTCCGCCACGTGCATGAACAGGTTGTTGAAGATCTCGATGCGGGCCGGATCGGGACCGCAGTCCGCTCCGGCGCTCGAGGGGCGATCCGCCGCGGTGTCGGTGCGCGCCTCGAGCAACAGTTCCCCCTCGGGCAGGCGCTGCACGTTCCACCCCGGCTCCACGACCAGCGTCGAGTTGGGTTCCACGATCAGGGCCGGCCCCTGGATCGGACCGCTCAGCGTGTCGCTGGACATGAGCGGGACCTCCTGCCACGAACCAAACCAGGCCCGCGCGACCTCCGGAAGGGCGAGGCTTGCCCGTCGGGGCATCCGCAGCGAGGTCGCATCGAGCGATGCGCTCCGCGCCTCGACACGCACGGCGTCGATGAGAATGCGCGCCGCTGCCGCAAAACCGAATCGCTGCTGGTGAGCAGCTGAGAACGCTGCCCGCACCTGCTCCAGCGCGGCGGCAGGCACGGACAGACTGGTCTCGCTGTCTCCCGCCCGCAGTTCGAGCCAATGCTGGATGGCCGCCGGGCGCGTCCCGCCCTCGAAGGCGGCGAGTTCGGCGCGGGCCTGGGCTTCGAGCTCCGCCAGCCGTACCGCGGCCGCATTCAATCCGGAGTCTTCCAGTGGCAGGCGCAGACTGGCGCGTCGCATGGCGAGGCGGTCCGCCACACCGATGCCGAAGGCAGACAGGACGCTGGCGAGCGGATGCACCAGTACCCGATGCATTCCTGCCGCGCGCGCGACCCGGCACGCATGCTGTCCAGCGGCCCCACCGAAACAGAACAGGGTGAAGTCACCCGCATCGAGTCCCTGCCGGGTGGAGACCTGACGAATGGCATTGGCCATGGCCTCCACCGCCACGTCGAGGAACGACTCGGCGAGCGATTCCACCGACTGTGGCCGGTGGGTAGCTTGCGCGACACGCTGCGCCAGTGCCGCAAATTCCTGCGCCACGGTTTCCGCGTTGACTCTCGATGTGCCATTGGCACCGAACACCGCTGGCAGCGTGTCGGGTCGCAACCGTCCCAGCAGAACCTGCACGTCGGTCAGCGTCAGCGGGCCACCGCGCCCGTAGCAGGTCGGTCCCGGATCCGCTCCCGCCGAGTCAGGACCGGCGGCGCAGCGTTCGTCCTGAAAGTGAAGTACCGATCCACCGCCCGCCGCGATCGTATGCACATCCAACATCGGACTCTGCAGACGCACTCCCGCGATCGTGTGCTCGAACCGCCGCGGCAGCTCCCCGTCCAGCAGCGACACATCGGTGGAGGTGCCGCCCATGTCGAAGCCGATCAGCCGGTGCAGGCCCAGACGCGCACCGATCCATTGCATCCCGATGAGACCCCCTGCGGGCCCCGACAGCACGCTCGACATGGCGTGGAACTGCTCGGCCGCGGCCAGTCCGCCGTTGCTTTGCATGAGTTCCAGCCGCGCGGCGGGATCCAGCGCGCGCAGCTCATGCTGCAATCCCGTGAGATAACGCCGCAGGGGCAACGCCAGGTACGCGTTCAACACCGTCGTGTCACCGCGAGCCACATAGCGGACCAGCGGCGACAGTTCGTGCGAGACCGAGACCTCCTCGAAACCGAGGGAGCGCGCCAACTCGGCCGCCGCCCTCTCGTGCTGAGTGAATCGCCAGCCATGCATGAAAACGACCGCCACCGCGCGCAGGCCGCGGTCCCGCGCCCCTCTCAGGTCCCGGCGCAGCGCCTCGACGTCCAGTGCCGTCAGGATCTCGCCGTGGGCATCGATCCGCTCCCGCGCTTCGATCGTGACCGAGTACAGGGAGTCGGGCAGCACGATGTGCCGCGCGAAAATGTCCGGCCGGTTCTGGTAGCCGATGCGCAGCGCATCCGCGAATCCCGCCGTCGTCACCAGCACGACCGGTTCGCCCTTGCGCTCCAGCAGGGCATTGGTCGCAACGGTGGTACCCACCTTGACCGTCTGGATCAGCGGGGAGCCGGGTGTCGCGGGAGTTCCCGGCGTGCCGTGACCCGAGGGGTCATCCGCCGAATGACCGGCCGCGGCCAGGATATCGCGCGCGCCCCGGATGCCGGGGTCGGTGCCCCCGCCCTGCGTGGCGGGCGAGGAGGACAGCACCTTGCGGACATGCAGCTCTCCGGCGGGCGACAGTCCTACGACATCGGTGAAGGTCCCGCCCCGGTCGATCCAGAACTGCCAGGCGCAGGAATTTTTTGCGATCGGGTGCGGCATTTGGCGTTGCATTGGCCTAGCCTGCATTATTCTCGCACCCTCGGCGGCGCATCGGTCAGCGCCGGAGACGATCATGCAGGCAAGCGGAACCTCGCAACAGACGCTGCAGGCGATCTGGCGCGCCGTGCGGGCCATCCCGCGCGGCCAGGTCTCCACCTACGGCAGCATAGCCCGGCGGGCCGGTCTGCCGGGTCGGGCGCGCCTCGTCGGCCATGCGCTGAAGGTCGCCCCGGCCGACCTGGAGCTGCCCTGGCATCGCGTGGTGGCCGCCGGTGGGCGCATCGCGTTCCCGAGCACCTCGCGTGCCTTTGTCGAGCAAAGACGCCGGCTGCGCGAGGAGGGCGTGTCGCTCCAGCGCGGCAGGGTCGTGAGTGAAGCCAACCTGAGCCTGGATGAGTTGCTGTGGAAACGCCCGTAGTCCATCGCCACGTGGTTTTCTCTCATGGCCAGGAGAGCGGGCCGTGGGGCAGGAAGATCAGCGCGCTGGCCGAAGTGGCCCGCGCGGAAGGGTACGAATCACATTCGGTGGACTATCGCGGCATCGACGAGCCGCGCGCGCGCGTGGCGCGCCTGGTGGAGTTCTGCAAGGAGCTCTCGGGAGATATGGTCCTCGTGGGCTCCAGCATGGGTGGCTACGTGGCGGTCGCTTCCGCTTCGCTGCTGCATGCCCGCGGCGTTTTCCTGATGGCCCCGGCGCTGTACATGGAAGGCTTGCCGGAGCTGCGTCCCGGGGTCGTGGACTGTCCGACAGCCATCATCCATGGCTGGCGCGACGAGGTGGTGCCTTATGAGCACAGCGTACGCTTCGCCCAGACCTATCGCGCCGCCCTGCACCTGCTCGACGGGGATCACCGCCTGCACAACCAGATCCGCGTGATCCAGTATCTGTTCGAATACTTCCTCATCGCGCTCGACCTGCCGGCCATCGCGTTCCAGTAGATAGATGGACTGGCTGCTGCGCCGGCTGCTCGCGCTGTGGGTGCGTCCGAAGGTTCGCCCGGACGAATCCCTGCCCGGCCTGCGCGAGCGCGACCGGCCCGTGTGTTATGTCCTGGAACGCAAGAGCGCCACCGATCTCGCGGTCCTGCAGAACGCCTCGGTACGACTGAAGCTCACCCGGCCGCGCAAACGCCTGCTCCCCCGGGGACCGGATCTGCGCTCGTTCTTCTACCTCAGCAGGCCGCGCGGCTTCTGGGATGACCGCCTCGACCGGCGTCCGCCCCCGCAGCTGCGCGAGATGATCGCGTTACTGCTGGCCGATCCCACGCTGGATATCGAGATCGTGCCGGTCGCCGTGTACTGGGGGCGCGCGCCTCAGAAGGAAGCCTCCTGGTTCAGGCTCCTGCTCGCGGAGGACTGGGTGCTCGCGAGCAACGCCCGCAAGTTCATGCAGGTCCTGTTCAATAGGTACGACACCCTTCTGGAGTTTGACGGACCCCTCTCCCTGCGCAGCCTGCTGGGCGATGAAGGCAGCCCGGCCATGCGCGGGCGTCGCGTCGTACGTGCGCTGCGTGCGTTGTATGCGAAGCAGCGATCCGCCCGCATCGGTCCTGATCTCTCGCACCGGCGCACTATCGTGAACGGAGTCCTGCGAACCCGGGCCGTGCGCTCGGTCGTCGCACAGGAGATGCGCGAGAAGAAGATCACGCGGCGCCAGGCAATGTTGCGGGCCAGGCAGTACGCGAAGGAGATCGCCGCGAATTACTCGCACTCCTTCGTGCGCTTCATGGAGGCTGCGCTCTCCAGGCTTTGGACACGGCTCTACGATGGCGTCGAGGTCGGTCACGTCGAAACGCTCGAGCAGACCGCCGAAGGCAACGAGATTGTCTATGTGCCCTGCCACCGCAGTCACATGGATTATCTGCTGCTCTCGTACGCCATCTACGTCCATGGCTACGCCATACCCCACATCGCGGCCGGCATCAACCTGAACCTGCCGATCGTCGGCCGTTTCCTGCGCAAGGGCGGTGCCTTCTTCATCCGCCGCAGCTTCCGGGGCAACGCCCTCTATACCGTGGTCTTCATGAAATACCTGGCCTCGATCATGGCCCGAGGCCACTCGATCGAGTATTTCATCGAGGGCGGCCGCAGCCGTACCGGCCGTCTGCTGCAGCCCAAGACGGGCATGCTGTCGATGACACTGCGCAGTTTCCTGCGCGATCCGGTCCGCCCGGTCGTGTTCATCCCCGTTTATTTCGGGTACGAGCGCATCGTCGAAGGCAACACCTACATCGGTGAGTTGTCGGGCAAGCCCAAGGAGAAGGAGAGTGTCTTCGGGTTGCTGCGCACGCTGCGCAAGCTACGCGAGCGCTTCGGGAAGGTGCACGTGAACCTGGGCGCGCCCATTCGTCTGGATAATGTCCTGGATCAGCACGACGCCGATTGGCGCACGCGCGTCGTCGAGGACGATACCCGCGTACCGTGGGTCGGCGCTGCCGTTGATGATCTGGCCGCGGCGATCATGCGCAACATCAACGCCGCCGCCGCGGTGACTCCGGTCAACCTGCTGGCGGTCACCCTGCTTGCGACGCCACGCCTCACGCTCGGCGAGGCCGACCTGCTGCGCCAGATCGATCTTTATCGGGAACTGCTGCGGACCTTCCACTACAGCGACCGCATCACGTTCACGACCCTCAGCGCTGCCGAGATCCTGGCCTACGGCGAGTCGATGAAGATCGTGTCACGTGAGGCGCACCCCCTGGGTGACATCATCCGCATGAGCGATGAGTCGGCGGTGCTCGCGACGTATTACCGCAACAATGTCCTGCACCTGTTCGCCATGCCATCCCTGGTGGCGTGCGCCTTCGTCAGCAATGCGACCGTGCGAACCGAGGACATCCAGCGGCTCGTCTGGCGCATCTATCCGTACATCGCCGCCGAGCTGTTCCTGCGCTGGCCCGAATCCGAGCTGCCGGCCGTCGTGGCCGCCGTCCTGGGCTGCCTGGAGCGGCACGGACTCATCGAGGGCAATGCGCAGCGCACCGAGTGGCGCCGGCCGCCACCCACCTCCGTCGAGGCCGCGCAGCTGTCCCTGCTCGCCCAGGCCACCATCCAGACCATCGAACGCTACTATCTGGCCATCGCGCTGCTGCTGAAGGCCGGCAGCGGCCAGATCACCCAGGCGGCGCTGGAGGCGCGCTGCCAGCAGACTGCGCAGCGGATGGCGCTGCTGTACGGACTGAATTCGCCCGAGTTCTTCGATCGCACCCTGTTCGAGAACTTCATCGACCTGCTGCGCGCCCGGGGCGTGATCCGCCTCTCCGGTGGTGGCCATCTGGAGTTCGACGAGGTTCTGCTGCGCGTGGCGACGGATGCACAGTTCGTGCTGAGCGAGCAGATCCGTCACAGCATACTCCAGGTCACGCACGGCTGAATCGGCGGCGCGCCGTGACGATTGCAGCGCCATCCCTGGCTTGCCCGGCCGGCGCGCCGAGTCGTAGACTGGCGGCGCTGCAGGCGTATCGTCGCAGCAACAATACAAGACCCCCGCAACGGGGCGGGACCGCTGGCTAGGATCGAGATGAACGGTGGCCCGGTGCGAGGAGTGCGTGGCCGGGGCATGGACGAGGGGGGTTGCATGAGGAATGAAGTTCGTACGAAGCGCTTCCGCCAACGGGCCGCGGCGCTGGCCGCGGTCGCAACGGTGGCGGCGGCACCCGCGGCCCGGGCCGTCGGCATCCAGTACGGCGAACTCAACGGCAGCTGGGACACGACGATCGCCTACGGGCAGTCATGGCGCGTCGCCAACCCCGATTGCCGCCTCATCGCGATCGCGGATGGAGGTTGCGGCCGCTCGCCAAACATCGACGACGGTGACCTCAACTACGGCAAGGGAACTTTCAGCCGTGCCCTGACCGCGGTCACCGAGCTGTCACTGAACTTCCGCAACTTCGGCATGTTCGCGCGGGCCTCGGGACTCTATGACTTCGCGGTCGAGGACGACGACACCCTGCGTACGCCGCTGTCGGCCGAGGCACGCAACCTGGTGGGTGCCTATACGCGCATGCTCGATGCATTCGCCTACTACCGCTTCGATCTCGGCACCATGCCCTCCGAGTTGCGGCTGGGAAAACAGGTCGTGAGCTGGGGTGAGAGCACGTTCATCCAGAACGGCCTCAACACGGTGAATCATTTCGACGTCTCGGCCATCCGGACGCCCGGTTCGGAGCTCAAGCAGGCGCTGCTGCCGGACCAGATGGCGGTATTCAACATCCAGTTCACCGAGCGCATCAGCAGCCAGTTCCTCTACCTGTTCAAGTGGGACCAGACCAAACCGGAGCCTGATGGCTCCTACTTCAGCACCAACGATGTGGCCACCCCGGGCGGTCACACGGTGGTGCTGAATTTCGGCGAGTTCTCGGATCAGGGCGTGGACTTCCGCACGCTGGGCGGCCCCCTGATTGCCAACTTCCAGCAGATCCCGCGCCTGGCCGACCATCAGCCGCCGGACTCGGGCCAGTACGGCATGAACTTCAAGTTCTACCTGCCCAACTTCAACAACGGCACCGAGATCGGCCTGTACTTCCTCAACTATCACAGTCGCCTGCCCGTGGTGTCGTTCCGCACCGGTACGCAGGTGGGCATCGGTAACGCCTTCGGCGCACTCAACGCGGTGGGAGCCGCCGCGCAGGCGCTCGCCGCCGGTCTGCCCTACGCGGCGGCCGTTGCAACCGGAGCCGCGGTCGGCGCGCAGCGCGCCGCTGCGGCCGGTGGCAATCTGAGCGCGGCCACCGCGCAACAGTACGCGATCATCGGCGCCAACACACTGCTCGCGGGCGGCGATGTGAGCGCGCAGGCGGCCAACATCGCCACCAGCGAATACTCGCAGACCGCCGGTTACTACGACGAGTATCCGCAGAACATCAAGATGCTCGGCCTCTCGTTCAACACCCAGTTCCAGAAGAGCGGCATCGCGTTGCAGGGCGAAGTCACCTACCGGCACAACGTGCCGCTGCAGTATGACGACGTCGAGCTGGTCTACGCGGCGCTGACACCGTTCGAGGCGGGGATTGCACAGCTGCGCGGTCTTCCCTTGCCGGCGACGTGTCTGCCCGGCGCGGGGGCTACTCTCTCGCGCTGCAATCAGTTCGGCGCCTACGGTCCCAACCAGGTGGTTCAGGGCTGGGGTCTGCATGACACCTGGCAGGCGCAGTTCACCGCCACCAAGAGCTTCGCGAACGTTCTCAAGGCCTCGCAGCTGGTGCTGGTGTTCGAGAGCGCCGTGGACTACATCCCGAGTCTGCAGGACAAGTACAGCGGCGGACCCAACGGACAGGGCCTGCGTTACGACGGCCCGGGCACCAACGTCAGCGGCAATCCCGCGCTGACCGGCTTCCAGTTCGGCACGCTCGAGCCCGGCGACCGCTTTCCCGACCGCACCTCGTGGGGTTACGTGCTCGCCGGGCGCCTCGAGTACCCCAACCTGATCGGCGCCTGGAACATCCTGCCGCACTTCTCGTTCGAGCATGACGTGCATGGCACCTCGCCCGGTCCCGGCGGCAACTTCATCCAGGGTCGCTTCGCCGGCACGGTCGGTGTCACCGGCAGCCTGCAGTCCAGGTGGGAGCTGAGCCTCGACTACACCAACTTCGGTGGCGCGGGCCAGTACAACCTGCTGAACGATCGCGATTTCCTGTCCGCCAGCATCAAGTACTCGTTCTGACGGGGCCCGGAGAAGGATCATGCTGAAGAGAGCAATGGGATTCGCGGCGGTCGCCTGGCTTGCGGCCACACCCTCCTGGTCCGCCGTCAGCGCCCAGGAAGCGGCGCGCCTCGGCGCCGATCTCACACCCATGGGCGCGCAGAAGGCGGGCAATGCCGACGGCACCATTCCCGAATGGACCGGTGGCATCAAGTCGGCCGCCGATGCGGGCTTTCCCGCTTACCGCAGCGGCCAGTTCCACCCGGATCCGTTCGCCTCCGACAAGCCCCTGTTCACGATCACCCGTGACAACATGGGGCAGTACGCCGACAAGCTGACAGAGGGGCACAAGAAGCTGCTGCAGGCGTACCCCGACTACAAGATGATCGTCTATCCCACGCACCGCAGCGCCGCGTATCCGCAGCGGATCTATGACGCGACCAAACGCGTGGCAACCACCGCCAATCTCGCGCCCGGCGGCAACGGCGTCACCGGGGCGGCCGAGGGCGTTCCGTTCCCGATCCCGAAGCAGGGCGTCGAGATCTTCTGGAACCATGTGCTGCGTTACCGCGGCGACACCATCCTGCGCACCTACGGACAGGCGCCGGTGACCGCGGGCGGCAGCTACACCATCGTGGAGCTGAAGGAAGACACGATGATCCAGTGGTCGCTGCCGGGCATGACCGAAGGCGGACTCAACAACATCATCGCGTTCTTCATTCAGGAAACGACCCAGCCCGCACGCCTCGCGGGCGAGATCCTCCTGGTGCAGGAGACGCTCGACCAGTCCAGGGACAATCGCAAGGCCTGGATCTACAACCCGGGCCAGCGACGTGTGCGGCGCGCGCCCAATGTCGCCTTCGATAACCCTGGCACCAATTCCGACAACCTGCGTACCTCCGACCAGCTCGACATGTACAACGGCAGCCCGGAGCGTTACGACTGGAAGCTGATCGGCAAGAAGGAGATGTACGTCGGCTACAACTCCTACCGGCTGCACAGCAACACGCTGAAGTACACCGACATCCTCAAGAAGAACCACATCAACCAGGAGCTGCCGCGCTACGAGCTGCACCGTGTCTGGGTCGTGGACTCGACCCTCAAGAAGGGCACCAGCCACGTGTACAGCCGCCGCACGCTGTACGTGGACGAGGACTCCTGGCAGATCCTGGCCGTGGATTGCTACGACAGCCGCGGACAGCTCTACCGGGTGCAGGAAGCCCACGCGATCAACTATTACGAGCTGCCCAACCTGTGGACCACGCTGGAACTCGTGATGGACCTGTCCAACGGACGCTACCTCGCGATGGGTCTGCAGAACGAGGAGCCGCGCTCGTATGACTTCTCGGCCAAGCGCACGCCAGCGGACTATCAGCCCAGCGTGCTGCAGATGCGGGGAGTGCGATAGGACCGCCTGAGGAGCCGCGAGGGCAGCTTGCGAGGCGGATTGCCGTGCGCCGGAGGGCTCTGCACGCGGCGCTGGCTTTGACGGCTGCCGCGCTCACACCCGCGGCCGCACCCACGGCCGTACCCGCGGCCGCACCCACGGCCGCACCCACGGCCGTACCTGCGACCGCCCCCATCGAACATCGGATCGACTTTGCGGAGCACGCCCCACTGGCTCCGCGCTCGCTGCTGCTGGCCATCGCGCGCGCCGGCTCGCGTCTCGTGGTCGTTGGCGAGCGGGGGCATGTCCTGCTGAGCGACGATAACGGGCGCAGCTGGACTCAGGCGAAGAGTGTCCCCACACGAGCCTTGCTGACGGGGGTGTGCTTTTTCGGTCCTCGGCAGGGCGTCGCTGTGGGTCACGACGAGGTGATTCTCGTCACCGCGGACGCGGGTCAGACCTGGTCGCTCGCGTATTCCGCCCCACAGGCCCAACAGCCGCTGCTGGACGTGACCTGCAGCCCCGATGGGCACTCGATCGCCGTGGGTGCCTATGGGACCTGGTTCGCCAGCGGCGACGGTGGGGCGAGCTGGCAGCAACACGAGCTCTCCGCGCCCGGACCGGAGGGAGGTGATTTCCACCTCAATCGAATCGCCGCTGCCTCGGCGACGCGACTGTATGTGGCCGGCGAGGGCGGGCATCTGTACCGGTCGGATGACCGCGGTGAGACCTGGCAGCCGCTGAAGTCTCCCTACGATGGATCGTTCTTTGGCGTGAAGCCGCTGAGCGCCGACATCGTCCTGGCCTACGGGCTGCGGGGCAACCTGTTCCGCTCCGAAGATGGTGGCACGAGCTGGCGCAAGCTCGAGACCGCAACACACGCTCTCCTCGACGATGCCGTGCTGGCGCCTGATGGGGCAGGCCGCGCTGCAACCGGCCAGGCCACTCCCGGCACTCCAGGCACGCTTCGGGCGGTCGTCGGACTCTCCGGCGTCGTGCTCGTGAGCCGCGATAACGGTCAGTCGTTCGAGCTTCACCAACAGGAGGATCGCAAGGGTCTCGCGGCGGCGCTCGCGATCGACACCGACACGCTGGTGGCGGTGGGAGAGGGCGGAGTGAGGCTCATCCGGCTCGCTCCAGGGTCCGCGCCATGAATCAGGGCGCGCTCATCGGCCGGCTGGAAAGCGCGCTTTTCGGCCATCGCGCCCTGCTTATCGGCCTGTTCGCGCTGGTGTCCGTCGGGATGCTGATCGTCGCGTGGCGCGGCTTGCGCATCGACGCCTCCTTCACCAAGCAGCTGCCGGTCCAGCACGAGTACATGCGCACCTACCTGCAGGACAACGTCGCCGAGTTCCGCGGCGCCAACCGCATCCTGGTGGCCGTGATCGCGCGCGACGGCAACATGTTCAAACCGGAATTCTTCCAGGCGCTGAAGCAGGCCACGGACGAGATCATCGTCATGGAGGGCATCGACCGCGGCCGCGTCCAGTCGCTGTTCACTCCCAACGTGCGCTATCTGGAAGTGGTCGAGGACGGCATCGAGGCGGGCAACGTCGTGCCCGCCGATTTCCAGCCTACGCCCGAAGGGCTCGCGCGCGTGCGCGAGAACATCCTCAAGGCCGGTATCGTCGGCCGCCTGGTGGCCAACGATTTCTCCGGTGCGCTGGTGAGCGCCATCGTGCTGGAGCAGGACGCGAACGGCCGCGCGGTCGATCCCATCAAGGTGGCCCATCGTCTCGAGGACCGGGTGCGCAACCGCATCCAGGGACCGGACATCGAAGTCCATATCATCGGATTCGCGAAGGTGGTGGGTGATATCGCCGATGGCGCGCTGTCCGTCATCCTGTTCGCGATCGTCACGCTGGTGCTCACCCTGCTGGCGGTGTGGATGTACTGCCAGTCGCTGCGGATCGCGCTCGTGCCGGTGGTCTGCTCGCTGGTGGCGGTGATCTGGCAGCTGGGTGCGCTGGTGCTGCTGGGCTACGGCATCGACCCGCTGGGTCTGCTCGTGCCCTTCCTGATCTTCGCCATCGGTGTGAGCCACGGCGTGCAGAAGATCAGTGCCGTGGGCGATGCGGCCTTCGCCGGCCTCGACAGCATGGAGGCGGCCCGCCGCACGTTCCGGCAGCTGCTCGTTCCGGCCATCATCGCCTTGCTCGCCGACCTGGTCGGTTTCATCACCATTCTGCTCATCCCGGTGCAGGTCATCCGCGAGATGGCCACCACGGCGAGCATCGGTGTCGCTATCGTCATCCTGACCGACCTGGTGCTGCTGCCGGTCGTGGTGTCTTTCATTTCGTTCGACGCGGGCTATCGCAAACGGGTCGAACACCGCTGCGACCAGCTCGCCGTGTTGTGGCGTCATCTGGCGGGGATCACGGCCCGAGGACCGGCGCTGGCCATCATCCTGTTCGCGGCGGCCCTGGCGGTGTTCGGCTGGTGGAAGGGTCGGGAGACACCGATCGGCGACACTCAGGCCGGCGTGCCGGAGCTGCGTCCCGGCTCCCGCTACAACCTGGACAGCAATCTCATCACCGCGAAGTTCTCGATCGGTGTCGACGTCCTGACCGTCATCGTCGAGTCACACGAGCCGATCTGCGTCAGCCACGATCTCATGTCCGCGGTGGACCGGTTCGCCTGGGACCTGCAGAACGTGCCGGGCGTGCAGGACGTGCTCACCCTGCCGTACGTTGCCAAGATCGCTTCGGCCGGCTGGAACGAGGGCAGTCTGAAGTGGCGCTCGCTGCCGCGGGAGCAGACACAGCTCACGCAGTCCACGCGTTACATCGAGACCAGCACGGGTCTGCTGAATGCCGAATGCAACATCGTGCCCGTCCTGCTGTTCCTGCGCGATCACAAGGCACAGACCATCGAGCGCGCCGTGGCCGCAGTCAAGCGCTGGCGCACGGACAATCCGACGCCCGGAGCGCAATTCGAGCTGGCCGCGGGCAACGTCGGCGCGATGGCCGCCACCAATGAAACGGTGAAGTCGCGCGAGGTGTTGATCCTGGCCGGCGTGTTCGCGACCGTGATCGTCATGTGCCTGATCACGTTCCGTTCCTTCGAGGGCACGGTGCTCGTGGTCGTACCGCTGGCGCTGGTGTCCGTGCTCGTCTACGCTGTCATGGCGATCGTCGGGATCGGTCTGAAGGTCTCCACTCTGCCGATGGTCGCCCTGGGCGCCGGCATCGGCGTGGACTACGGCATCTATCTTTACAGCCGCATGCAGGAATTCCTGCGCGCCGGCGCCTCGGTCCGCGATGCGTACGAGCGGACTCTGCGCGTGACGGGCGCCAGCATCATCTTCACCGGGATAACGCTCGCCATCGGCGTGGCGACATGGGTATTCTCCCCCCTGAAATTCCAGGCGGACATCGGGATCATGCTGACCTTCATGTTCCTCGTGAACATGCTGGCGGCCATCATCCTGTTGCCCGCCCTGGCGGTCTGGCTGAGGAGAGGCGGATGACCAGCGGGCAGGCGGGGCGTGGCGAGCTGCTGATCGTGAGTGGGGCCGAGGTGCGCACGGCGCTTCCCATGAAGGATTGCATCGAGGTCGTGGACAAGGCCATGCGCGCCTACTCGCGAGGCGCCGCGGAAGTGCCGTTGCGAACCATCATGGGACTTGCGGACGGGCGCAACTTCTTCGGCGTCATGCCGGGTTATCTCGGCGAGCCCTCGAGCCTCGGGGCCAAGGTGATCGCCGTGTACCCCGACAATCCCGGCAGGGGCCTGCCTTCGCACGTCGGCATGGTGTTGCTCTTCGATGCCGAGCGCGGAACGCCCCTGGCCGTGATGGATGCTGCGCAGATCACGGCGATCCGCACTGCCGCCGCCAGCGCCGTGGCGACGCGTGCATTGGCACGCGCCGACGCCGGACATCTTGCCATTCTGGGTACCGGCGAGCAGGCCGTGACTCACCTGGAGGCCATCGCGGCCGTGCGCGAGCTGCGCAGCGTGAGGATCTGGGGTCGCTCGAGCGACAAGGCACGGGACTTCGCCCGGACGCAGGGTGACACCCTCTCCATCGGGATCGAACTGTGCAAGTCGGTCGATGAGGCCGTTGAGGGTGCCGATATCGTCTGTACCGTGACCGCTGCGCGCGAGCCCGTGTTGTTTGGTGCCCGCCTCAAAGCCGGAGCCCACGTCAATCTCGTCGGTGCCAGCCGCGCCAACGCGCGCGAAGCCGATGACGATGTCGTGACTCGCTCGCGGTACTTCGTGGATTCGCGTGTCTCGGCCCGGGCCGAGGCCGGCGAACTGCGCCACGCCATGGATGCGGGCCTCGTCACGGAGAGCCACATTCGGGGGGAGATCGGCGAGGTTCTGGCCGGCAAGGTCCCGGGACGCCTCGGCGAGCAGGACATCACCGTGTACAAGTCGCACGGCATCGCGGTGCAGGATCTCGCGGCCGCGCATGCGATCCATGCGCGCGCACTGCGCGACGGCCTGGGAACGCGCGCGCCTTTCTAGTTCATCTGGCTGGATTTGCCTATGGCAGATCCGGCGGACATCGGGTTCGACCGCCGGCAAGAAAACGTGGTTGTTGCCGGCTGCGCAACCGCAGAATCCACCCATTCGGTGTGAACAGGCCCTTCAGCGGAGAATCCGGCAGCATGAATCCCGAGGAGTTCCGGCGCATCGGCCATGAGCTGATCGATTTCATCGCCGACTATCGCAAGCAGGCCGTGGACGGCTCGTTGCCCGTCATGCCGAAGGTGGCGCCCGGGGATGTGAAACGCTCGCTGCCCGGCTCACCACCGTCCGCCGCGGAACCGCTCGAGTCCGTGCTCCACGACGTGCGTGAGCTGATCCTGCCGGCGTGTACTCACTGGCTGCATCCGCGCTTCTGCGGGTACTTCCCTTCCAACAGCTCACTGGCCGCGGTACTCGGCGACTATCTGAGCACCGGACTGGCGCAGCTGGGCCTGAACTGGCAGTCCAGTCCGGCGCTCACCGAGGTCGAGGAGGTGACCACCGACTGGTTGCGGCAGATGATGGGACTGTCGGCCGCCTGGAGCGGGGTGATCCAGGACACGGCCTCCACCGGGGCTCTGGTGGCCCTGATCTGCGCCCGGGAGCGCACGAGCGGTTACTCGGCCGTGCGCGCCGGACTCCAGGGTGGCGGCCAGCCGCTGGTCGTGTACACGTCGAGTCAGAGTCATAGTTCCGTGGACAAGGCGGCGCTGATGGCGGGTTTCGGCCGCGAGCAGGTGCGGGCCGTGGCCATCGACGAGCGCTTCGCCATGCGCCCGGAGGCGCTCGAGGCGGCAATCCAGGCGGATCTGTCGCGCGGCCTGCAGCCGTGCGCGGTGGTTGCCACGACCGGCTCAACTGCGACTACGGCCTGCGACCCGTTGGAGGCGATCGCCCACGTGGCACGTGCGCATGGCCTGTGGATGCACGTGGATGCCGCGCTTGCCGGGTCCGCGATGCTGCTGCCAGAGTGCCGCGAGTTGTGGACCGGCATCGAGGCCGCGGATTCCCTGGTCGTAAACCCGCACAAGTGGCTGGGCGCCTCGTTCGACTGCTCCACCTACTTCGTGCGCGACCCGGAACATCTGGTGCGCGTCATGTCCACCAACCCGAGTTATCTGCTGACGGCCGCGGATGCGAAGGTCCGCAACTATCGCGACTGGGGCATCCCGCTCGGGCGGCGCTTCCGGGCACTGAAGCTATGGTTCCTGATCCGGGAACAGGGCGTGACCGGCCTGCAGGCTCGATTGCGTCGCGACCTGGAGCACGCCCGGTGGCTCGCGGCACAGGTGGACGCAGCCCCGCAGTGGCGGCGCCTGGCACCCGTGCCCTTGCAGACGGTGTGTGTGCGCCATGAGCCGCCAGGGCTCACGGCAGAGGCGCTGGATGCGCATACGCTCGGTTGGGTGCGGCGGATCAACGAATCAGGCAATGCCTATCTGACTCCCGCCATCCTCGATGGGCGATGGATGGTCCGGGTCGCCTTCGGAGGCGAGGCCACCGAGCATCGGCACGTGGAGGAGGTGTGGAACCTGATGCGGCAGGCGGTCGGACCCTGACGCTGCAGGCCGTCGGACCCTGATGCGGCAGGCTGTCGGACCCGCCGGCGGTTAACGCCACGGTTTCCCTGGCAGGTGTTCCCCGGGCCCGCCAGCCGTCAGCGCAGCAGACCGATCCCGCGCGCCATGAACGGTGCGCACAGCAGGATTCCGAGGATTGCGGTCAACTCCAGCATCATGCACATCCGCGTGCGCCGTGCCTGCGCCGGATCGATTTGCGGGGCACCCCCATTCCTGAGAGTCTGGCGCCAGGACAGGAACAGCCGCGTGGGATAGACCGAGATCAGCGCCGCCAGGATGAACAGGGTCAGCTTGGCGATGAAGAAAACATCCGAGAAGTAGTACAGCGGTCCCTTCTCGAAATAGAACACCCGCAACAGGCCGATCGCGAGCAGCAGCCCGGCGGCGACGCCAAACAGGGTGTCGGTGCGCAGGACCCGCAGTGCCTGCTGGGCCGTCAGGGGTGGCTTGAACAGCACGACCTCCGCGACGAGGGCGCCGACCAGAGTGAAGGCGGCAAGATGATGGAGGAAGGCTATGAAGGCGGACGCGTACATCGGACAGTGGCTGGATTCAGCGCTCCCACCGTACATTGCCGCGCAGGTTCTTGGTGCGCTGCCGGCGGCTCTTGGCTTCGAGTCGTCGCTCGCGTGAAGCCCGTGTCGGCTTCGTTGCCTTGCGTGGCTTTGGCGGTATCAGGGCCTGCTGCACCAGTTCGGTGAGCCGCTCGAAAGCCGCGCGCCGGTTCTGCTCCTGTGTGCGATGGTTGCGGGCGATGATGAGCACGGCCCCGTCGTCGGTGAACCTGCGTCCGGCGAGCGCGCGCAGTCGAAGCTTTGCCGCCTCGGACAGCACGGCACTGCCGGCGACATCGAAACGCAACTGGGCGGCCGAAGCGACCTTGTTGACGTTCTGGCCGCCGGGGCCGGATGCGCGTACGAACGACAGTGTGAGATCGGTGTCGGGGATCACGACGGCTGGATTGATTTCAAGAGGCATGACTGTCGGCCCGCAGATCAGACCGAGTCGTCCTCGGTGGGAGGGCGCGGGCGCGGTGGCGCGAGCTGCTGGCGCGGTAGCGGATCGAGCATGCGCAGTTCCCGCTGGGCCACCGGCATCTTGACCCCGTTCTCGCGAAACAGCTTCCAGATGGATCGGTTGACGTCCGAGCGCACGTTGTTGACGCCGTTCATCGGATCGGCGATCCAGAACCGCACCTCCAGCCGCATGCCGTAGTCCTCGAAGGTCATCAGGCGCGTCACGGGCGGAGGATCGCGCAGGATGCGCGGATGATGGGCCACGGCGTCGGACAGCAGCTTGAGCGCAAACTCCGGGTCATCGTCGTAGCTGATCATGACCGGCAGCCGGATGCGCACGCGCTGGTCGGAGTAGCTCCAGTTGATGACGGAGTTGGTGATGAGGTTCTGGTTCGGCACCAGGGTCTCGACACCATCGCGGTCGCGCACCACCACGTAGCGCCCGCGCAGCTCCTGCACCCAGCCGAAGTTCTCGGTGCTGGTGCCGGTATGACCGGTGAAGCTGATGACATCACCCGGCTTGATCGACTTGTCGATCAGCAGCACGAAGCCGCTGACGAAGTTGCTGGCGATGGCCTGCAGGCCGAAGCCCAGGCCCAGGCCGATGGCGCCGGTGAGCACGTTGAGTGTGGTGACATCCACGCCGGCGGCATTGATGCCCAGCATCACGCCGATGCCCACCAGGATGAAATACGTGAGCTTCGAGATGCCGATGCGAGTCGAGACAGCCAGCTGCTGCACGCGCATGACCCGCTTCTCGAGCGCGCGTGCGATCAGGCTGGTCACCACCACGAAGGCGGATACCACGACCAGACCCTTGAGCAGTGCCCACAGGCTGAACTGGGTCCGGCCTGGAATGAGGTTGATCCGGCTGAGCGTGTTCTCCACCGAGTCCAGCCAGCCGACCAGCGAGAACGACATCGTCAGCCACACGATCAGCGTGATGCGGTTCTCCCAGGTACGGATCCAGGAATCCCGACCCATCATCACGCGCAGCAGGTAGACGCCCAGCCGCACGAGCACGAGCGCGGTGGCCAGCTGCAGTGCCGTGTCGATCGTCGCGGTATGACTGTGCAGCGAGCCCAGGATGGCCCGCACGACGAGCAGTACGATCAGCGCCACGAGGTAGGGCGCCACGATCACGCTGCCTTCCTGGATGTCGCCCAGCCAGCCCTCCGTGCGGCTCGCCGGGATCTGGCGCTTCTCCCACGCACTGACGATCCGGGCGCCGGCCAGTGCGATGAGGCCGGCACAGACGATGGCAATGACCTCAGTCAGGATTTGCGGCGACGTGAGGCGCATGAATACGCCCACGACGCCGTCGGCGCTTTCGTGATTCACGCGTTCAAGTCGGGGATCAACTGGCTTTCCATGCGGGTGATCTGGTCCTTGAGCATCAGCTTGCGCTTCTTCAGGCGTTTCAACTGCAGCTCATCGTTGCGCAGGTCCATGGTCAGACGCTCGATCACCTGGTCCAGGTCGCGGTGCTCGATGCGCAGCTGACGCAGCTTCTCGATGTTGCGGAACAGCTCGCGATCGACGTTGTCTTCGATTTCCGCCATGGCTGGCGCGGCCCGCAGGCTCCCGGAAAGGACGGCGAGCTCATACCCCCGCCGGGCGCTAGCTTAGCGAAACGCCTCGCCGGACGCCATGTATGATGCGCGCAATGCCGGTGACCCCCGTTGAAAATCCACCCTGGGACCATATAGAAACGGTCCTGCTCGACCTCGATGGCACGCTGCTCGATCTCGCCTTCGACAACGGCTTCTGGCTCGATTTCATCCCCTCGGTCTATGCCGCATCGCGCTGCCTGTCCGTGGCCGAGGCGCGCGCCGCGCTGACACCCCGCTTCCGGGCCTGCGAGGGCACGCTCAACTGGTACTGCATCGAGTACTGGAGTCGGGAGTTGGGACTGGACATCGAGGCGCTCAAGCGCACCCAGGCGCACCGCATCGCCTGGCTGCCGGGGGCGCGGGAATTCCTTGCCCGGCTGCGTGGCCACGGCAAGCGGCTCGTGCTGCTGACCAACTCGCACCCGGCGGTGCTGCGGATCAAGGACGAGCGCACCGGCGTCGGCGGGTATCTGGATGCCGCCCTGAGTTCGCATCAGTTCGGCGCACCCAAGGAGAGCGGTGAATTCTGGCGGGCCCTGCGCGAGGTGGAGCCGTTCGACCCGGGCCGCAGCGTGTTCGTGGATGACAGTCCGCCGGTGCTGCACGCCGCGCGCCGGGCCGGGATCCGCTGGGTGTATGGGGTGAGGCGCGCCTCGAGCGCCCCGGGCGGCTGGGGTACCGGCCGGGACTACGAGGACATCCCGGCGGTCGATTCGGTCAGCGACCTCGTCCCCGCGAACCCCGCTGTGGCGGACCCCGATGGCCGGAAGAGCGCCGGCCCGGGCCCGAATGACCCCCAAAGCGGCGCGGCCGATGGCCGTGCTCCCCGGGCGGCGCGTGTTTGACCTCGGTCGCCAACAGCTCCGGGGGAATGGAGGCGGAGGGCACCTTGTGGCCGATGTAGTCCTCGATCTCCGGCAGTGAGACGGCGTATTCCTCGCAAGCGAAGCTGATGGCGTCGCCATCGGCCCCGGCCCTCGCGGTCCTGCCTATCCGATGCACGTAGTCGGCCGCATCCTGGGGCAGATCGTAGTTGAACACGTGGCTCACGTCGGGAATGTGAAGTCCGCGCGAGGCGACATCGGTGGCGATCAGGATCGCCAGATCGCCGTTGTGGAAGTCGCGCAGGAACTTGAGCCGCTTGTTCTGCGGCACATCTCCCGACAACGCCTGCGCGTGGAAGCCGTTCGCCTTGAGCGTCGCTTCGAGCCGTTCCGCGATCCGCTTGGTGTTGACGAAGATCATCGTGCGGCGCGCCTCGTACAGGCGCAGCAGGCCGATGAGGAGCGGTAGTTTCTCCTCCATCGCGGGGTAATACATGATCTGGCGCACCTGATCGACGGTCATCTTGTCCGGCTCGATGCGCACCAGCTCGGGGTTGTTCATGTGCTCGTAGGCGAGCTCCAGCACGCGATGGGACAGCGTGGCCGAGAAGAGCATGGACTGGCGGCGTTCCGGGTGGGGCAGGCGACGCAGCAGGTAGCGGATGTCGGCGATGAAACCCAGATCGAACATCCGGTCAGCCTCATCCAGCACCAGCACCTGCGCATGCCGCATGTCGAACACGTGCTGCTTGAAGTAGTCGATGAGGCGGCCGGGCGTGCCGATCAGCACGTCGACACCCTCCTCGAGCTGGCGCCGCTGCTTGTCGTAGTCCACGCCGCCGAACACCACCGCCTGGCGCAAGCCGGTGTGGCGGCCGAGAATCTCCGCGTCGTGATGGATCTGGACGGCCAGCTCGCGCGTTGGCGCAATGATGAGGGCACGGATCGAGGTCGGTCCGCGGCTCGCCGGCGCCGGATGCGTCAGCAGGGTCTGGTACAGCGCCACGAGAAAGGCAGCGGTCTTGCCGGTGCCGGTCTGAGCCTGGCCCGCCACGTCCCGCCCGGCCAGCGCCAGGGGAAGTGTCTGTGCCTGGATGGGTGTGCAATAGGTAAATCCCGCATCGTGGATGCCCTGCATGAGGGCGGGCGCGAGCTGCAGGGAGGCGAAAGTACGTGCGGCGGAATGTGGATCAGTCATCAAAAACGTTCTGTATCGTGAAGGGGTTGGCGAGGCGGGCCTTGCAAAACAGGCTCGGAAGCGCTACAAAGCCCACCAGACAGCGGACCCGTCCGAACGAGTCCGTACCTGCCGGCCAGGTTTGCCGGATTCCCTGAAAGCCCAAGTTCCATACTCACCTCGCGAGTTAGTGTAACCGTTTGACGGGCGTTTCTGGCACGGCTTTCGCTAGCCCGCCGCACCCGGACGATTCCTTGAGTCTTCTTATCCGAACACCCCCATCACACACTCTGCTTTCGACGGAGGTTGAACCGCGTGAGTAGCCCGCACATCGTGCACACCACGGATGCCACTTTCTCGCAGGACGTGCTCAAGTCCGAAAAGCCCGTCCTGCTGGACTTCTGGGCCGAGTGGTGCGGTCCGTGCAAGATGATCGCCCCCATCCTCGATGAGATCGCGGCCGAATACCAGGACCGCATCAAGATCGCCAAGTTGAACATCGACGAGAACCCGCAGACACCGCCCAAGTTCGGCATCCGCGGCATTCCCACGCTGATCCTGTTCAAGAACGGCACGGTCGAGGCACAGAAGGTCGGCGCGGTCTCCAAGTCCCAGCTGGCGGCCTTCCTCGACAGCAACCTGGACGCCGCGGTCGGCGCGCAGGCGCGCAAATGAGAGGCTACCTCGGCAACCAGGGCCGCAACCGGCCCAACAAGGGACCGCGGCACGGCAATCGCGATGGCAACCGTGGCAACAGCAACGGGGGCGGTCGTCCCGATGACATGATGCACGAGCCGGAGATGTTCGACGCGGACGACGCGGAGATCATCAGTCCGGCCGAACTGACGCAGTCGCGCGCGTCGATGAACCTGACCGAGCTGAAGTCCCGGCCCATCCACGAACTGGTCAAGCTGGCCGAGTCGATGGGGCTGGAGAACCTGGCCCGCTCGCGCAAGCAGGACATCATCTTCTCGATCCTGAAGGCGCACGCGCGCAATGGCGAGAACATCTACGGCGATGGCGTGCTGGAGATCCTGCAGGATGGCTTCGGTTTCCTGCGCTCGGCCGATGGCTCCTACCTGGCCGGTCCCGATGACATCTACGTCAGCCCGAGCCAGATCCGCCGCTTCAACCTGCGCACCGGCGACACGATCTCCGGGCTGATCCGCCCGCCGAAGGACGGCGAGCGCTACTTCGCGCTGCTGAAGGTCGGCGAGATCAATTTCGACTCGCCCGACAGCTCGCGCAACAAGGTGCTGTTCGAGAACCTGACGCCGTTCCATCCCACCAAGCGTCTGAAACTCGAGCGCGGCAACGGGTCCACCGAGGACCTGACCGCACGCACCATCGATCTCGTGGCGCCCATCGGCAAGGGCCAGCGCGGCCTGATCGTCTCTCCGCCCAAGGCGGGCAAGACGATGCTGCTGCAGAACATCGCCACGGCCATCACCTCCAACCATCCCGAGGTCTACCTCATCGTGCTGCTCATCGACGAGCGGCCGGAAGAGGTCACGGAGATGCAACGCACGGTCAAGGGCGAGGTGGTGTCGAGCACCTTCGACGAGCCGGCCGCGCGTCACGTGCAGGTCGCCGAAAT
This sequence comes from Steroidobacteraceae bacterium, assembly GCA_035542375.1. GTDB lineage: Bacteria > Pseudomonadota > Gammaproteobacteria > Steroidobacterales > Steroidobacteraceae > 13-2-20CM-66-19. The sequence continues at coordinate 25,063 of DATKLO010000151.1, forward strand.
GGTGATCGAGAAGGCCAAGCGGCTGGTCGAGCACAAGAAGGACGTCGTGATCCTGCTGGATTCCATCACTCGCCTGGCCCGCGCCTACAACACCGTCGTACCCTCGTCGGGTAAGGTGCTGACGGGCGGCGTGGACGCGAACGCGCTGCAGCGCCCGAAGCGCTTCTTTGGCGCGGCGCGCAACATCGAGGAGGGTGGCAGCCTGACGATCCTGGCCACCGCGCTGATCGACACGGGCTCCAAGATGGACGACGTGATCTATGAGGAGTTCAAGGGCACCGGCAACAGCGAAATCCACCTGGACCGGCGCATCTCGGAGAAGCGTGTGTTCCCGGCCGTCAACATCAACCGCTCGGGCACCCGCAAGGAAGAGCTCATCACCGACCAGGGCGAGCTCGCCAAGATGTGGATCCTGCGCAAGCTGCTGCATCCCATGGACGAACTCGCGGCCATCGAATTCCTGCTCGACAAGATGAAGGACACCAAGTCGAACAGCGAATTCTTCGAGGCCATGAAGCGCTGAGGCGCTTCGGCGCGACCGCCGGGACCTGGGCCCGGCGCGCGCCTGCCACGTCGCCTCCCGGCGACAACGCGGCCAACTCGTGCCGTGACGGACGAAAGTCACATCTTTCGGCCGCTCTGGAGTGGTACGGTACGCCGGATCTGCTTCCGGGCCGTGGAAGCCTCCAGGAGTCGAAGACCCATGCGCAGATGGCTGGTCCCACTCGCCGTATCGCTCGCGGTGCAGGCCGTACCGGCGCGCGCTGAGCGCGATCCCCAGTCCGGCGCGCCCATCGATCCGCGCCAGAAGCGCCAGATCCCCAGCCCGATCACCGACCGCTTCTACATCCGTGGCACGGCGTTCGTGCCCTCGTACAGCACGCTGCTGCGAGTGGACTCCCAGGCCGGCACGCCCGGTACGGTTGCCAGTGGCGAGACCGACCTGGGTATGCCCCATCGCAAGCCGCAGGGGCTTATCGAGTTGATGTTCCGGCTGCGCGAGCGCAACAAGCTGCGCGTGGACTACTTCGAGGCCGACCGCAACGGCAGCCAGTTGCTTACACGACAGATTCTGTTCGGCAACCAGACATTCCTTCCCGGCGACCAGGTCACCAGCTCACTCGACTTTCGCAACTTCGCACTGACCTACACGTATTCTTTCATCCGCAATGATCGCTTCGAGGTCGGTGCGGGTCTGGCTCTGCACTTCCTGGAGGCCGAGGCGCGCGGTGCGGTGCCAGCGCGCCAGCTGACGCAGGAGGTCTCCGGCGCGGGTGCCTTCCCGACCATTCCGCTGGATGCCACCTGGCGCATCTCGCGACGTTTCTCCCTGAATGCGCGCGGGCAGTATTTCCATGCCGCGGTCAGCGGCTTCGCCGGATCGCTCGCGGACTACCACGCCGACCTGCAGTACCGCTGGAAGCCGAATTTCTCCGTTGGCGCCGGCTACACCATCATGCGGGTGTCGCTCGATGTGAACGATGCGGACTTTCCCGGTACGTTCCGCCTGAACGTGCGAGGCCCCGAAGCCTTCTTCAAAGTCAGCTTCTGAAGCGATTGCCGCACGCGGCACGCAGGTCCGTGTCCCCGGTTTGCTCAGATCCTGGCCAGGTAATTGCGCAGGAAAGAGTCGGGCATGCGCGCGGCGCGACCTGAATCCAGGTTGATGCACACGTAGTCGGTTCGCGCGCGAGCCAGCGTCTCGCCGTCCGGAGCGCGCCGGATCTGGAAACGGCGCTCGACGCGCAGCCTGCGATCCGTGCTGACAATCCAGGTGCCCACGTGGATGCGGTCGTGCAGGACTGCGGCCCTCACGTAGTCGATCTCCGTGCGATGCGCCGCCATGCCGCGTCGGATCCGGACACACTCCTCCAGCGGGATACCGAGCGCGGCGGAATGCGACCACGCCACACGGTCGAGCCACGACAGGTATACGGAGTTGTTGACATGATCGTAGGCGTCGATGTCGCCCGGCACGACTTCGAGCTGCACGACATGGGGCGCGGGCAGATCCCACTCCCAGTTCGTGATGTCAGGCGATCGGTCGCTCACGGGCGATGGCTCGAAAGCCCACGTCGCGGCGGAATTGCACACCTTCCCAGGAGATGGCATCCACGAGCGTGTAAGCTTGCTGCTGGGCCGCACCGACGCTGTCACCCAGTCCCACTGCGCACAGCACCCGGCCTCCGTCAGTCAGCACTCGCCCGGACTGCAGCCGCGTGCCAGCATGAAAGACCTTTCCGGGAAGTCGGGCCGCCGCATCCAGTCCCGAAATGACATCGCCCTTGCGGACGCGGTCAGGATAGCCCCCCGCGGCCATGACGACGCCCAACGCCGCACGCGGATCCCACTCGGCCGTTACCGTGTCGAGCCGGCCATCCAGCGCAGCTTCGCACAGCACGGTCAGATCTGATTGGAGCCGCATCATGATCGGCTGCGTCTCCGGATCGCCGAAGCGGCAGTTGAACTCGAGCACGTTCGGCGTCCCATCGGGGGCGACCATGATGCCGGCGTACAGGAATCCGGTGTACGGCATGCCATCGGCGGCGAGCCCCCTGATGGTCGGCTCGATGACTTCGCGCATGATGCGCGTGTGCATTGCATGAGTGACCACGGGTGCGGGCGAATACGCGCCCATGCCACCGGTGTTGGGGCCCTGGTCCGCGTCGCGCAATCGCTTGTGATCCTGCGATGTCGCCAGCGGCAGGATGTGTTTTCCGTCGGCCATCACGATGAAGCTGGCTTCCTCGCCGGGAAGGAACTCCTCGATGAGGACCTCCCGGCCGGCGTCACCGAACTGGCCTGCGAACATCGCTTCGGCCGTGGTGACCGCCTCGGCGGCGGTTTCCGCGATGACAACACCCTTGCCGGCGGCCAGTCCGCTCGCCTTGACCACGATGGGTGCACGCTGCGCGCGCACATAGGAAGGGTCGAAGGTTTCGCGCGTGAACGTCGCGTAACTCGCCGTGGGAATGCGATGGCGGCGCAGGAATTCCTTGGTGAAGGCCTTGGAGCCCTCGAGGCGTGCGGGAGCCTGTTGCGGACCGAAGCATCTCAAGCCGGCGGCCTGGAAAGCATCTACGACCCCAGCCACCAGTGGTGCCTCGGGACCGACGATGGTGAGATCGATGCGCTCGGTCTGAGCGAGTCTGACGAGCCCGGGAATATCGTGGGTCCCGACATCGGCGTTACGCACGCGAGGTTCCGTAGCCGTGCCCGCGTTTCCTGGGGCGACGATGACCTCAGAAACACGCTTGGAAGCAGCGCACTTCCACGCCAGCGCATGTTCGCGCCCACCCGAACCGATGATGAGCACCTTCATTTAATGTCGGAAGTGGCGAATGCCGGTGAAGACCATCGCTATGTCGTGTTCGTCAGCGGCGGCAATCACTTCGGAGTCCTTCCGCGATCCGCCCGGCTGGATCACCGCGCGTATGCCGTACTCCGCGGCAACGTCCACTCCATCCCTGAACGGGAAGAAGGCATCGGATGCCATGACCGAGCCGGACACTGGCAGCTTCTCGTCCGCTGCCTTCATGGCGGCGACCCGCGTGGAGTAGACGCGGCTCATCTGCCCGGCGCCTACACCGATGGTCGACTGTCGGTGCGCGAACACGATGGCATTGGACTTCACGAACTTGCACACGCGCCAGGCGAATTGCAGATCCGCGAGTTCGACTGCGGTGGGCTTACGTCGGGTGACCACTGTGAGGTCAGCCGAGGTAATTCCCCTGGTGTCGCGTGTCTGCGCTAGCAGACCCCCCGTGACGCTCCGGTACTCCAGCTCCCCGGCCGGTGAACGGCTGAGATCACCCAGCGAGAGCACGCGGACATTGGGTTTTGAAGCAAGAACGCGTACGGCCTCCGCGGAGACGCTCGGTGCGGCGAGCACTTCCACGAACTGACGCTCAATAATGGCGGAGGCGGTGGCCGAGTCCAACTCCCGATTCAGGGCAATGATTCCACCGAACGCCGACGTGGGATCGGTTCGATACGCACGGTCGTAGGCTTCCAGAGGAGTCGCGGCAACCGCGACTCCACAGGGATTGGCATGCTTGACGATCACGCACGCAGGGCCGTCGAACTGCCGCACGCACTCGATCGCCGTGTCCCCATCCGCAATGTTGTTGAAGGAGAGATCCTTACCCTGGATGACGCGAGCCGTCGAAATGCTGGCTCCACGCGGTACCGGGTCGTGGTAGAAGGCCGCGAGCTGATGAGGATTCTCGCCGTACCGCAGGTCGAGTGCCTTGTCGTAGACCAGCGGCAGCGTCGCCGGGAAGCGCTCGCCCGGCACATTGTGCTGCGCCCCCAGATAGCCGGCCACCATGGTGTCGTAGCGCGCCGTGTGCGCGAATGCCTTGGCAGCCAGCCTGGAGCGCGTCGGCAGGGATGTGCAGCCATCATTGGCGGACAGCTCTTCGAGCAGGAGCTGGTAGTCCGACGGATCGACCACGACCGCAACGGACTCGTGATTCTTGCCGGCCGCGCGCAGCATGGCCGGTCCGCCGATGTCGATGTTCTCGACCGCCTCGGCATAACCGCAGTTCGGTCGTGCAACCGTCTCGGCAAAGGGATACAGGTTCACCACGAGCAGATCGATGGGCTCGATCTGATGCAGCGCCATCACGGCATCGTCCACTCCGCGGCGACCAAGCAGTCCGCCGTGAATCCTCGGGTGCAGGGTCTTGACGCGACCGTCCATGATCTCCGGGAAACCGGTGTAGCTGGAGACTTCACGGGCGGGAATGCCGTGACTGGCGAGCAGTCGGGCGGTGCCACCCGTGGAGATGATCTCCACGTTGCGCCCGGCCAGCGCCCGGGCGAGCTCGATCAGCCCGGTCTTGTCGGATACGGACAGCAGCGCGCGGCGGACTGGCAGCAACATTGACTTGGCCTTGCGCCGGCGCGGCCGCTGCGCGGCGGGGCGCCTACGCGCCTCCGGACAATCCGAGTTCCTTGAGCTTCTTGCGCAGCGTGCCGCGATTGATGCCCAGGATGCCGGCGGCCCGGCTCTGGTTGCCCTCTGCGTAGTCGAGCACCACGCGGAACAGGGGCTCCTCGACCTCCCGCAGCACCATGTCGTACAGGTGCGCGGGCCGGTGACCGTTCAGGCTCGTGAAGTAGTCGCTCAGCGCGCGCTCGGCATGATTGCGCAACGGCAGTTCCCTGCCGTTCAAGCGGGTGCTGGATTCCCCCCGAGATCGACTCTTCTTTTTTGCTGTCATGTAAGGTCCCCACGAAATCCCGAAGCATCCACCCACTGCGCCAGGTGGACCTGCGCCAGCGCAAACTGGGTGGCGGTCGAGTCAGCGGCCATCAGGACGCGGCGCGCCGGTGCCGGGTCCTGCAGCAACTGTTCGCAATACCAGCCGAGATGTTTGCGCGCGATCCGCACTCCGCTGTCCTCGCCATAGAAGGAATACAGGGAGCCGAGATGCGCGAGAATGATATCACGCACCTCTGCGCGCGCGAGATCCGGCGGGGAATTTCCTGATGCGAGATACGCGTTGACAGATCGGAAGATCCATGGCGCGCCATGACTCGCACGGCCCAGCATTACTCCGTCCGCACCCGTGAAATCAAGCACCTCGCGCGCTTTTTGCGCAGTTCCGATGTCACCGTTGGCGAACACGGGGATGCGCACGGCGCCTTTGATGTCGCGTATCGTTGCGTATTCCGCGTCGCCTTCATAAAAATCCGCGCGTGTGCGGCCATGCACCGCCAGAGCACGCACGCCGCTGGCTTCCGCGATGTGCGCGACGCGCACGCCGTTACGATTGTTCCGGTCCCATCCTGTGCGGATCTTCAGCGTGACCGGCACGCTCACCGCGTTCACCACGGTTTCGAGAATGCGTCCAACCAGCTGCTCATCGCGCAGCAGGGCCGAGCCGCACAGCCGGCCGCAGACCTTCTTCGCCGGGCAGCCCATGTTCAGATCAATGATTTGCGCACCCAGATCGACGTTCATCCGGGCCGCTTCCGCCAGCGCGTCCGCGTCGGCGCCCGCGAGCTGCACAACGCGCGGCTCAGGTTCCCCTTCGTGGCTCATGCGCAGCCGTGATTTGGGCGTGCTCCACAACCGCGTGTCGGACGTCAGCATTTCGGAGGCGGCGAGGCCCGCGCCCAGGGAGCGACACAGTATCCGGAACGGACGATCGGTCACGCCCGCCATGGGTGCGAGCACGACTGATGAGGGCAGGACGTACGGTCCGATCTGCATTCGTCAGGCCGTCAGGAAACGTCAGCGCGCAGGGTCGTTGGCGCAATTGACGCCGCCCCCGGGGGCGGGCAAGCAGGCATCGATCTCGAATCCCACCGCGTTGGAGCCAGGGTCGACGAAGTCCATTTGCGCATCGATACGCTGACCGGCGGAGAGCTGGTTGCGTCCCGGGGCTGCTGACGGGAGGTAGGACTGCGGCGAAACGTCCCGAGCGGCGATCCGGTTGCCGAAGCGGTCCTGGAGCGTGACTCGCAGAAGCGGCATCGGCTGCGACTGATTCGCCGCATTCTTTACGCTGGCACGCACGGTGATCTGGCCAGGTGCGTCGGCGCCCGTGGAGGCACCGAGCTGACGCACTTCATAGGCGCCCAGGTTCCATCTGGGTGTCAGCCGTACTCCAAACGCGGCGTAGACAGAAGAGAGAGGTCCGTTGAGCTGCGCATTGGCAGCCAGGTCATTGCGGTAGTGATTAACGATCTGACCTGCCAACAGCAGGCTCAGAACGGCCGTGCCGGCCACCCATAACCGTCGCCGCTCCACCGGAACGGCCTGGTCAGTGGACTCTGCCTCGTCGGTTTCAGCCGTGCGCCTCCTTGGTGCCAGGGCGTCGCGGATCGCCTGCGCCGTTTCGAATGGGGTGGCACGAGACGGATCGAGGACAGCGACATCAGCGGCTGCGGCCGCCGGTGCCGGTGCAGCGCGCGTGGGCGCCGGTGCGGCATCGCGCGTGGGTGCCGGTGCGGCATCGCGCGTGGGTGGTGCGGCATCGCGTGTGGGTGCCGGTGCGGCATCGCGCGTGTGCGTGGGCGACGGCGTGGTCGCGTGTGCAGGCGCAGGTACACGCGAAGACGGCGCGGGCGACGGCCGCGTCCCGAAAGCCAGCACGGATGTGAGACCACCTGGCGGTGCGGGAGCGCGCGGTGTTGACTCGGGTCTGGGCTCCGCTGCCTGCGGTACCGGGTCGGGCGGCTCATGGCCCAATGAGGCCATCGTGGCCAGCACGTCCGGATCGATTTCCACTTCCACCTGCGTGTCCACCAGCTCGAGCTCGCTGGCGGGCGGTGTGTCGGTCCGGGCACGCTCGCGCTCTGCGCGCGCGGCGTCTTCTGCTTCCAGCCTGAGTGCATTGAAGGTGCCGGTGGCGGCCTTGAACTCGGGGCTGGGGGGTTGTTCGATGAATACCTTGGACACATCCGTGGAGTCGGGATTGAACTCCAGTGCTTCCTCGGAGATGTCCTCGTAGTCGGTGGAGGCAGGCAGTGCGGGAGTGGAAGGCGTCGCGGCCGACGGCACGGCAGCTGCTGCAGGGGGTGCCACCGCGGCCGGCGAGATAGCTGGCGTGGCGGCAGCTCTGGGTGCAGCGCCTTGCGCGGGTGCTGCCGCGGGTTTGGGCAGCGACGCATTTCGTGAGGCGGTGTCGGGAGCCACAGGTGCCGGGGCACGAGGAGGTGGCTCTACTGCAGGGCTTGCGGGGGTCTCAGGTACGAATCGCGTGCGCGCTGTGGAAGACAGGTCGCCGGGTTTGCTGAGGCTCGCTGTGCTCGAGAGATCCGGTGAGGCTTGGCGCACCGTGCCGGCGGAAGCGCCGTCGCCAACCTTACGCGTACTTCCCGTCGCAGCCGGATCCGCGGGCTTGTGCAGCGTCCCGGTCGTTGACGTATCCGGCTTGCGCATTCGCCCGGTGGCGCCCGCCGCCGCCGAACTGCCGCGCCCTGACGATGGTTGCTCGGGAGTCGGTTGCGGATGCAGGCCCGTAGCGCCTGGCTGGCGATCGTCCGAGAGGCGCGCCAGCGCGTTGAACACATTTGAACAGCGCCCACAGCGCACGTAGCCCTGAGCGACACGCAGATCCGCGGCCGTCACGACGAGCGTCAAGGCGCACTTGGGACAGACTGTAAACATCTCTTACCAGCCGGTGCGCAGCGCGGTTCCCGCCAGACCGACCCAGCCCTCGCGGCTGCCGAACCGGCCCATATCAAAGCATGCGCTGTAAGCCTGTGTCACGTCTGCCGCTTCCGCTTCCAGCAGGCCCGCCAGCACCAGACGGCCTCCCGGCCTCACCAGTGACGTGAACGTGGGCGCGAGCGAGCACAGTGGACCCGAGAGGATGTTCGCGACCAGAATATCCGCACCGGCGCGCAGTTCAGCGACCGATTCCCGGATCGTGACCTGCGATTGCACGCGGTTGTCGGCTGCATTTTCCCGGGTGGCCGTCCGTGCCTGCGGATCGATATCGAAGCATTGAGCTTCGTGCGCGCCGAGCTTCACGGCGGCTATGGCCAGAATGCCCGAGCCGCACCCGAAATCGATGACACGGTCGCCCGGGCGCACATGGCCGTCGAGCCATTCCAGACACAAGGCCGTCGTGGCATGCGTACCCGTACCGAACGCCAGGCCGGGATCCAGCCTGACGATGGCCGCGCCCGCCTCCGTGACTTCCTCGTGCCGTGGACAGACCCACAGTCGTTTGCCGAAGCGCATCGCGTGAAAGTCACGCAGCCACTCGCGTTCCCACGCGCGCTCTTCGAGCCACTGCGAATCAATCGAGCCGGCAGGCAGTGCGAGCGCCTGAGCCAGGAGTTGAGTCAGCGCCGCGTGATCCACGGTGCCGGGGAACAAGGCCGTGACGCGCGTGGTGCGCCAGAGGCGGAACTCACCCGGTGCCGGTTCGAGCACTGGATCGTCGGCGGCGTCGGCGAACGTCACCGAGCAGGCGCCACAGTCCAGGCACACTTGCTCGGCGCCATCCGGGTCAAGCAGACCCAGTTCGAAGGAGAGTTGCCACCAGCCCGGCATTGCGCGTGCCTCCGCAGGCCAGTCGGCGCAGCGGGCGGCGCGCCGAACGTGAGCTGTCACCTCAACCCGAGGCGCCGTTCCAGGTAATGGATGTCCGTGCCGCCTTTCTGGAAGGCGGCATGGTTGAAGATCTCCTGGTGCAGCGGCACGTTGGTCTTGATCCCCTCGATCACCATCTCCGCCAGGGCATTCTTCATGCGCGCGATGGCCGCCTCGCGACTCTCACCGTAGGCAATGATCTTGCCGATCAGCGAGTCGTAGTTGGGCGGCACGTTGTAGCCGGAGTAGATGTGGCTGTCGACGCGTACGCCCGGTCCACCCGGCGCATGCCACAGCCGGATGGGTCCCGGGGAGGGCATGAAAGTCTTGGCGTCCTCGGCGTTGATGCGGCATTCGATCGCATGCCCGCGGATCTGCACATCGCTTTGCACGTAGGGCAGCTGCTCGCCCGCCGCGATCAGCAATTGCGCCTTCACCAGATCGATTCCGGTGATGAGCTCCGTCACCGGATGCTCCACCTGGATGCGGGTGTTCATCTCGATGAAGTAGAACTCGCCGTCCTGGAACAGGAACTCCAGCGTGCCGGCGCTGCGGTAACCAACAGCCTTGCAGGCCTCGACACAGCGTTCGCCCATGATGCGACGCTGCCGCGCCGTGATCCCCGGGGCCGGGGCCTCCTCGATCACTTTCTGATGGCGGCGCTGCATGGAACAGTCACGCTCGCCGAGGTGGATGACGTTGCCGTATCCGTCGGCGAGTACCTGGAATTCGATGTGCCGCGGCCGTTCCAGGAACTTCTCCATGTACACCTGATCGTTGCCGAAGGCGGCGCGCGCCTCGGCGCGCGTGATCCCGATCGCGTTCAGCAGCGAGGCCTCGCTGTGCACCACGCGCATGCCACGCCCGCCACCACCGCCGGATGCCTTGATGATGACCGGATACCCGATGTCGCGCGCGATCCGCAGGTTCTCGTCCGCGTCATCGCCCAGGGGTCCGTCCGATCCGGGCACGCACGGTACCCCGTGCGACTTCATCACGCGGATGGCCGACACCTTGTCGCCCATCATCCGGATGGTTTCCGCCTTCGGCCCCACGAACACGAAACCGCTGTTCTCCACGCGCTCGGCGAAGTCGGCGTTCTCGGACAGGAAGCCGTAGCCCGGATGGATGGCGACCGAATCGGTGACCTCGGCGGCGCTGATGATGGCCGGCATGTTGAGATAGCTGCCGGCGGAGGGCGGCGGACCGATGCAGACCGACTCATCCGCCAGCAGCACGTGCTTGAGGCTGTAGTCGGCCATCGAATGCACGGCCACCGTCTTGATGCCGAGCTCGCGGCAGGCGCGCAGGATGCGCAGAGCGATCTCGCCGCGGTTGGCGATGACGACCTTCTCGAGCATGGCGGGGCTATTCGACGACGAACAGTGGCTGGCCGAACTCGACCGGGTCGCCGCTGCGGGCCATGATGGAGGTGACCCGGCCGGCGCGGTCCGCTTCGATCTGGTTCATCATCTTCATCGCTTCGATGATGCACAGGACCTGGCCCACCTTGATCTCATCGCCGATCTCGATGAACGGCTTGGCCCCTGGGGAGGGCGCGCCGTAGAAGGTGCCCACCATCGGCGCGGTGATCACGTGCTCGTTGGCTTTCGCCTTGGGAGCAGGCGCCTCGGGTGCCGCCGCCTTGGCCGGCCCCGGCAGGGGCGCACTCATGGGGAGGCTCGCGACGTGAGCGATCTGATGCGCCGCCAGGCCACCCGTGGGCATGCGGCTGATGCGCAGGGCTTCCTCGCCTTCCTTGATCTCGATCTCCGCGATACCGGATTCCTCCAGCAGCTCGATCAGTTTCTTGATTTTTCGAATATCCATACCGGGAATGCTCCCCTTTGCAATTCCGTGACCTGTTGATGGGCGGGCGGCGGTGTGCGCCTGTTCCGACTTATTCTTGCGCGCGCGCCAGCAGGCGCGCGGCGGCCCGCACCGCCAGCTCGTAGCCGAAAGCACCCACGCCGGTGATGACACCGGCGGCGATGTCGGAGAAGTAGGAATGCCCGCGAAAGCTCTCGCGGGCATGAATGTTCGACAGATGGACCTCGATGAAGGGCAGCGTCACGGCCAGCAGCGCATCGCGCAGGGCGATGCTCGTGTGCGTGAAGGCGCCTGGATTGAAGATGACACAGCCCACCGCCGCGGCCGGCGCCGCGTGGATCCGGCCGATGAGCTCGTGTTCGGCGTTGCTCTGGAAGCTATCCAGCTCCAGGCCCAATTCGCGGGCGAGTTCGGTCGCGCGCTGTTCGATCGACTGCAGGCTGTCCGCTCCGTAGACCCCCGGCTCGCGGCTGCCAAGCAGGTTCAGATTCGGACCATTGAGGAGAAGCACACGCGCCATGCCAGCCCGTTTCGCGACAGAAGCGGCGGCGAATGTAACCTAATTCGCGCCGATTGGGGTACTTCCGGGCGCGATTGGCGGGGATCTAGGGACTTTGGCCGGGTGGCGGAGGCGTCCGGGCACGCTGCGCGGCCAGGGCCGCCATGGCATCGGCGATCTCGTGCCGGGCGGTGGCCAGCTCGAGCGTACCGCGATCGACGCTGCCCACCTTCTCAAGGATCAGCCCCGCATCATCCGCGTGCAGTTCGCCCACCTTGAGCGTCACGATCCGCCCCTGGCGGTCCACGAAAACGCTGAACGGAAACAGCGTATCCATTCCGAAGGCGGCAATGGCATCCAGCCCGTCCTGCTCGCCGACCAGCACAGGATAATCGATGCCCATCTCATGTGAGTAGCGCTGTACGGCGTCGCGGAAGTCCACCGCGATTCCGATGACTTCCAGGCCCTCGGCCGAGTGCTGCCGGCGCAGGCTCTTGAGCAACGGGATCTCGCGTCGGCAGGGGGCGCACCAGGTGGCCCAGAAATTGATGATGAGTGGCCGTCCGCGCCACTCGGTGAGCGCGTGGCGAGTCCCTGCCGTATCGGCCAGCGACAGGTCCGGCAGTACCACGGGAATCGGGTGCTTGGGCGAGGAGGCTTCCGGGCTGGCCAGCTGGGCCGGGCTGGCCGGGTTGGGGGGAACAGAGGACCCACCCGTCGCGTCTGACACCGGTTGCGCGACCCCTGCACCCGCCGGGTGGCGCTGACCCAGCCAGTGGGCTGCCAGGAATCCGCAGAGTCCCCCGGCGCAGACGACGACGAGGGCCAGCCCGAGACCGCGGCCCGTCACGTGGGGCCGGTTGCCATGGCACGCCGCGCCAGCGAGGCGAACTCGGCGGCCTTCATGAAGCCCACCACGCGGAAGTTGCGGCGTTCGGCGCCGTCGACACCGTAGAACGCGATGGTCGGAGGACCGAAGATCCCGAAGTAGCGCAGCAGCGCCTGGTCTTTATCATCATTGCGCGTCACATCGGCATGAAGCAGCACCGCGTTGGAGAGCGCCGCCTGCACCTGGGGATCGCTGAAGGTATAGCGCTCCATCTCCTTGCAGGAAGCGCACCAGTCCGCATAGAAGTCGAGCATCACCGGTTTGCCGCCGGCATGGGCCTGCGCCACGCGCCGCTGCAGATCATCGACCGACTTGATGGTCTCGAACACGAGCGCGGAGCCGCGGGCTTCCGGCGCGGAGGCGCCTGAGGCGACGCGCAGATTGCCCAGCGGCTGCAGCGGATCGCTGCCGCCCGAGGCGACGCCAATCAGCAGGATGACACCGTAGATGAGTGCGAGCAGACCGGCGGCGCGCACGGCCGCCGGTGCGGGCCCGCCGTCACGCGCCTTGAGCGCGAAGACCCAGAAGCCCGTGATCACCGCGAGCGCGGACCACAGCAGCATGCCGACACCACCGGGAATGAGCGGCTGAAGGAAATAGATCGCGACGCCCAGGAACAGCACGCCGAACAGCGATTTGATGGTGTCCATCCACGGCCCGACCTTCGGCAGCAGCGAGCCGGCTGATGCGCCCACCAGCAGCAACGGCACGCCCATCCCGAGGCCGGTGGCATATAGCGCCGCAGCGCCACGCGCGACCTTGCCCGTCTGGCTGATGACCGACAGCGCGGCGATCAGCGCCGGCGCCACGCAGGCGGTGACGACCAGGGCCGACAGGGCCCCCATGACGAAGCAGCCCACATAGGTACCGGATTTCTGCCGGTTGCTGACATCGGTGAGACGCGTCTGGATGGCACTGGGCATCTGCAGCGTGTACGCACCAAACATCGCGAGTGCCAGCGCCACGAAGATGGCAACGAATACGGCGACGACCAGCGGCTGCTGGAAGAAGGCCTGGGGAGCCTGCTTAAAGAGCACCACGAAGCCAGCACCCGCCGCGGCGTACGTCAGGGCCATTCCCTGGACATAAGAGAACGCCAGCGAAAACCCGCGGGCCGCCGTGATCTTCTCTCCCTGACCCACGATGAGGCCCGAGAGAATCGGGATCATCGGCAGCACGCAGGGTGTCAGGGACAGGATCAGGCCCCCGGCGAAGAACCAGACGAGCACCAGAGCGAGATTGCCGTCGCGCAACAGCACCGCCAGTCGGTCCTGCTCGGACACGTAACCCGCGCCCGAGGCATCCACCTGCGGCGCGCGCTTCCCTGCAGCCGCCGTATCGCCTGCAGCGCCCGCAACGACAGCCGGGCCAGCGTCTGGGGCGCCGCCCGCCGCGTTCATGTCGGGGGCACCCGTTGCGGCGCCGGCCGCAGAGCCGGTCGCGGCGCCGCTTCCCGGGCCCGACAAACTGATTGTCACGGTCTTCGTGACCGGCGGGTAGCACAGGCCCGCGGTGGCGCAGCCCTGGTAGGTCACGCTCAGGGGGAATTCGGCACCGGCCGTCGGAGCGACGACCGGCAGTGATCCCACCAGCTCGCGGTGATAGATCTCCTGCTTGCCGAAGTAGTCATCCACCTTGGTCTCGCCGGTGGGCAGGGTGAGCTGGCCGAGCTTTACCTGCGTGTCACCGGAGGACACCTTGATCCGCGCCCGGTAGAGGTAGTAGCCCTCGGCGATCTGCCACACCAGACGGACCTCGCCGGCCCCGGCCGGCAGCGCGCTGAGGCGGAAGGCCTCATCGACCGGCAGGAAATCCGGATCGGCGGACTTGGCGCGGTGGGCATTCAGCACGGCGTTGATGGCCGCGGGGGTCGCACCCGGGGTCGTGTCGGCCGAGCTGGACTTGAGGTCGCCGAACGCCGTGGCGGCGACCAGCGCGGTCGGCTCGCTGCGGGAAGGTGCTCCCCAGGCGGCCGGCAGGCCGGGACCGCCGAGGGCGGCCACCAGCAATGTGGATGCCAGAAATACGTTATGTCCAATGCGTCGGCTCATACCACCGGTTCCGTAGCGTGTCTGGGGGCGCTCGCCCGCTCGAGGATCGTCGATGATTTCCCTTACCGGGCCCCAATGAAGTGACTCGGGCCGCATTTTCGTCGGCCGCCGGGCCCGGCGCCAGCCACACACCGCCTGGCTGTTGGAGGGACGGGCGGCGAAAAAATTCTCCCCGGCCGGCTTGAAATCGCGCGTTCGCCCACTATCATTAGCAGCCGCCAGCCAAGAGTGCTAATAGACTCTGGGGCGGGCGTTAATTCCAATTAAATCAGCAGCTTCTAAAGGAGCGACATCCATGAAGATCCGTCCTCTTCATGACCGCGTCATCGTGAAGCGCCTGGAAGAGGAACGCACCTCCCCGGGCGGCATCGTCATTCCCGATACCGCGGCCGAAAAGCCGGTGCAGGGAAAGGTTGTAGCGGTCGGCAAAGGCAAGATTCTCGACGACGGCCAGGTCCGTCCCCTCGACGTCAAAGTCGGCGACAAGATCCTCTTCGGCAAGTACAGCGGCACCGAGGTGCGCGTGGACGGAGACGATCTGGTCGTGATGCGGGAAGAAGACGTCATGGCTGTGATCGAGTCCAAGTAACCGAAGGATCACCACAATGGCAGCTAAAGAAGTCAGATTCAGCGACGACGCACGCCAGCGCATGTTCAGGGGCGTGAACGTTCTCGCCAACGCCGTCAAGGCGACTCTCGGCCCCAAGGGCCGCAATGCCGTTCTCGAGAAGAGCTTCGGCGCCCCGACCATCACGAAGGATGGTGTCTCGGTGGCAAAGGAAATCGAGCTGAAGGACAAGTTCGAGAACATGGGCGCGCAGATGGTGAAGGAGGTTGCTTCGAACACCTCCGACGAGGCGGGTGACGGTACGACCACCGCCACGGTGCTCGCTCAGGCAATCATCCGCGAAGGCCTGAAGGCCGTCGCCTCCGGCCGCAACCCGATGGACGTCAAGCGCGGCATCGACAAGGCGGTCATCAGCGCCGTCGAGGAGTTGCGCAAGCTCTCCAAGCCCTGCAAGGACTCCAAGGCCATCGCCCAGGTCGGCACGATCTCGGCGAACTCCGACGAGTCGATCGGCAAGACCATCGCGGACGCGATGGAGAAGGTCGGCAAGGAAGGCGTCATCACCGTGGAAGAGGGCTCGGGCCTGGAGAACGAGCTGGAAGTGGTCGAGGGCATGCAGTTCGACCGCGGCTACCTCTCCCCCTACTTCATCAACAACGCGCAGAACCAGACGGCCGAGCTGGAAAAGCCGCTGATCCTGCTGGTGGACAAGAAAATCTCCAACATCCGCGAGATGCTGCCACTGCTCGAGGGCGTGGCGAAGGCCGGCCGGCCGCTGCTGGTCATCGCGGAGGACGTCGAAGGTGAAGCGCTCGCGACGCTGGTCGTGAACAACATCCGCGGCATCCTCAAGGTCGCCGCCGTGAAGGCGCCGGGCTTCGGCGATCGCCGCAAGGCGATGCTGCAGGACATCGCTGTACTGACCGGTGGCACCGTCATCTCGGACGAGGTGGGGCTGTCGCTCGAGAAGGCCACCCTGAACGATCTGGGCGATGCCAAGAAGATCGTGGTCGAGAAGGAGAACACCACGATCATCGACGGCGCCGGCAAGCAGTCCGACATCAAGGCGCGCATCGAGTCGATCCGTCAGCAGGCCGAGGAGGCCACCTCCGACTACGACAAGGAGAAGTTGCAGGAGCGCGTCGCGAAGCTGTCCGGTGGCGTGGCCGTCATCAAGGTCGGTGCGGCGACGGAAGTCGAGATGAAAGAGAAGAAGGCCCGCGTCGAGGACGCGCTGCATGCAACGCGTGCGGCCGTCGAGGAAGGCGTGGTGCCGGGCGGCGGTGTCGCCCTGATCCGTGCGCAGAAGTCGCTCGACAAGCTCGAAGGTTCGAATGAGGACCAGCAGGTTGGCATTCGCATCCTGTCGCGCTCGATCGAGGAGCCGCTGCGTCAGATCGTGGACAACGCCGGCGAAGACGCTGCGGTCATCCTCAACCGCGTCAAGGAAGGCAAGGCCGCGTTCGGCTACAACGCCGCAACGGGCGAGTTCGGCGACATGCTGGAAGCCGGCATCCTGGATCCGACCAAGGTGACGCGTCTTGCGCTGCAAAACGCCGCTTCGGTCGCGGGTCTGCTGCTGACGACGGAAGTGATGATCGCCGAGGCTCCGAAGGATGAGGAGCATTCGCACGCTGGCGGCATGCCGCCGGGCGGCATGGGCGGAATGGACATGTAAATCCCCCTCTAAAGGGATATCGATTCTGTAATACAACATCGATAGGATGATCAGGACGGTTAAGGGCAGCTGTCGCGCCCCCTAAGTGCGACGCCGCCCCCAAAGACGCGGAGCAAGACCCCCTATTCCGCGCAACATTGAAACCCCGCCTCGGCGGGGTTTTTTTTCGCACCGCGTTTCCGTGTGAGTCCGTGCTTCCGCGTGTTCTCGCGCGCGTTCGCGCGTTCCCGGATGTGCCGATCGCGGCACAACAGTGCGTCGCATGTCTAACGAAATGGCCCGCGGTCGTCCCACGCCTGTTGCAACTCCCGCGCAACACAAACACCGTGCCGCTTTCTCGCTGCGTTCGACTCGTGTCGGTCCGCGGCGACGCTTTCCGCTTGTGCGTCAACCACTTCGGCGACTCCCCGTTCGTTGTGGGACGTACACGAGTGGAGATCAACATTATGTTCGGTTTCACACCACGCGGCCTCTCGGGCCGCCGGCTGCTGGCTCTATCCAGCGCAGCAGTCCTGGTCCTCGCCGCCTGCGGTGGAGGCATGGGTGGCGGCGCAACAAGCGGCACTTCGGGAACGACCACGACACCGATGTCGTGTGGCGCTTCCGGCTGCGGCACCTCGATGCTGACCATGACCGACGCCAAGGGGGATTTCCTCAGCTACATCGTGACCCTGACATCGCTGCAGCTGCAGACCGCGGCCGGCGCGACCGTCGAGACTTTGCCGGCGGCCACGAAGGTGGATTTCTCCCAGCTCGTGGACCTGTCCGAAGTGATCAGCGCGGGACAGATTCCGGCGGCGGAATACGTCAGTGCCACGCTCACGATCAATTACGCGGGCGCCAACATTACGGCCGACGACGGCACGGGTACCGCCGTGTCCCTGAGTCCGGTGGACTCGAACGGCAACGCGATCACCGGTTCGGTCGCCGTCTCGATCCAGCTGGACAATGCCAATCACCTGGTCATCACTCCGGGCAGGACCGGACGGCTGGCATTCGATTTCAACCTGGCCGCCTCGAACACGGTGGATCTGACTGACGACACGGTCACTGTGTCCCCGACTCTCGTCGCCACAGTCGTTCCCGCGGACAACAAGCGGTTACGTGCGCGTGGCCAGCTCGCCAGCGTAGATGCCACCAAGGACGACTTCGTGCTGAACGTCCTGCCGTTCTATAACCAGTCCGGTAACGGTGGCCAGCTGACCGTAGATGTCACCTCGACTACCACGTACCAGATCAACGGTACCGCATACGTGGGTGATGCCGCCTTGACTGCTCTGGCCGCGTTACCCGCTGACACGATGACCGCGGCGTTCGGCACTTTGCAGACCGATACGCAGACATTCACGGCGTCCGCGGTGCTGGCCGGAACCAGCCTGCAGAACCCGAACCGCGATCAGGTGTTCGGAACGGTCATCGCCCGCAACGGCAATACGCTGACCGTGCGGGGCGCGACACTCTGGGATCGGGACGGCGACTTCAACTTCGACCGGCATGACCTGACCGTCACGATAGGTAACAGCACGACGGTCAGCGAGGAGGGGGCCACCGGCACCTTCACGATCGCCGACATCTCCGTCGGTCAGCGCATCGATGCCTTCGGCTCGCTCAGTCAGTCGGGCGCCGACGTGTCGAGTGGCATGACTTCCACCGGCACCGTCAGTCTGGATGCCACGGCCGGCGCCGTTCGCCTGGATCTGACACCGGCCTGGGGCCTCGTCACGTCCATGGGCACGGGCAGCATCAC
>DATKLO010000152.1:0-19006 GCA_035542375.1 Steroidobacteraceae bacterium
CTGGGTGCCAAGGTCAAAGTGGGCTTCAATCCCGTATCGCAATCGGAGATGTATCTGTTTCTGACGGAGTACCGGCCCACGAACGACTTCGTGCCCGAAGAGGCCCTGGTACCGCAGCTGGCGCAGTTGCTGGGAGCGTTCTCCGCTCCGATGGTTGCCGAGAGTCGTCGCAATCTGGGTGCCCACTCTCACGTCGTATACCGTCCGCTCGAGGCCATGTTGATGCCGCAGCCCTGGTACCGGGGTCGCGTGCTGCTCGTCGGCGATGCGGCGCATGCCACCACGCCGCATCTGGCTGCCGGTGCGGGCATGGGAATCGAGGATGCGATCGTTCTTGCGGAGGAGTTGCGCGCGGGCGATTCCCTGCCGGAAGCCCTCCAGCGATTCCAGCAGCGACGCTGGGAGCGTTGCCGCATGGTGGTGGAGAACTCCTTGCGCCTCGGGGAGATCGAGGCTACTGGTGGCTCACAGGAAGAACACGCTCAACTCATGCGGGATTCCATGATGGCGCTCGCCGCGCCGTTCTGATTTCGCAACGCTCGAGTTCCCTCACTCATTCGCGACTCGCGGGACGCGAAGCTTGGCAACACAGCGGGTAGCCACAGGCCCGTGGATTGCTGACTCCATGATGTTCACCCATCAATCGGAGACCGCGATGAACCAAGATCGAACCGCCGGGGCCTGGCACCAGATGAAGGGCAAAGTGAAGGAACAGTGGGGCAAGCTCACGGATGATGACCTGAAGCAGCTCGAGGGCAAGTCCGAACAGCTCGCGGGCAAGCTGCAGGAGCGCTACGGCATCGCCCGCGATGAAGCCGAGCGCCAGGTGAAGGAATTCCGCACGCGCAACAACTGGCATTGATGCGCGGAGCCTGAATCCTTGCAATCAGATTCCCCGGGGCATCGCCTCGGGGAATCTCGGGCGGCACCGCCACCGTGACAGCCCAGCCAGGCCACCTCGGCGAATCCCGCAGCTACACCGCCTCGATGACTTCCTGCAACACTCGAGCATGATTGTGCTCGAGATCGCGCGCCGCGTAGAGCAGTGTCACGGGACGCTTGCGCGCCAGGTTGCGGATGCCTTCGATCTCCGCTTCGTGCGTCGCGAGTTCACGCCGGTAGCGCTTCCTGAACTCGCTCCACCGCGGTGACTGGTGGTCGAACCACTGGCGCAGCTCCGTGCTGGGCGCAATCTCCCTGGCCCAGGCGTGCAAGCCGGCTTTGGCCTTGGCCACGCCGCGGGGCCACAGCCGATCCACGAGAATCCGGTAGCCGTCGCCACGCGCGCGCGGCTCATAGATCCGTTTGATCTTCACGGGGCACATGCTCTGCTCTCCCGTCAGCTCGTGGGCCATGCAGGCGGGCGAGCTGTATTCCCGGCGCTTCACTGGCAGCAACACATCATCGGTGGCTACGCCTGGCTGGCGGTCCGGGTCTCACGGACGGCCCACGACCAGCACCCTGAACGAATCGGCGATCACTGGCGGCCGCGCACCTGGCATCGTGGGCGAACCCACATCAGCCACCGGAAGGTAGACACGTCCTGAGGCAGGATCCAGAGCGGCGGTACGCGCACCGACCTGCGTGGGCACGGTCTCTGCAAGCCTGGGCGTAGCACCGGCAATGTCGATGACACTCAGCGTCCCATCGCCACAGGGTATGTAGGCCAGGTTGCGCTTCTCATCGACGAGGGCAAAGTCCGGATGCTTGCCGATGGGCACCGTGGTCACTTCTTTGCCCGAGGCAGCGCGGGTGAAGCGCGCGATGCCGTTTCTGCAGGCGGACACGATCAGATCACCGTGTGAGGCATAAGCGATTCCGCTTGGTCCCTCGCAGTCCGCCATGACAATCGTCCGGCGCACCTGCGCGGTTTTCGCATCGATCAGGACAATGGCGTTGTGGTCCTCGAGATGCGTAAACACCAGCCCATGACCATCCACCGCCGCAGCCTCCGGTGCACCGTGCACGGCGATCCTGGCCATCACTGAGCGAGTGTTGACATCAATGACATCCACGGTCTCTGCCCGGTTGGTCATGACGAACACCCGGTGAGTCGCAGGATCCTCGATGGCCGCGTCCGGCCCCTTGTCCGTCGCGATAGTGGCTGCAATCGCTCCCGAGTCGGCATCATTGATGGTGATCCGGTTGGCCTTGCCATGCGTGACGAGCACCCACTTGCCGGACTGCAGCGGCAAGGCGACATGAGAACCCTGTGCGTCCGCCCAATGCGGCTTGACGGCTCGCGTCGCAACATCCACGAACGCGATGGCATCGGCGTGACTCAGGTAGAGCGCATGCCGCTGAGCGTCGTACATGGGGTAGTCAAATCCTCCTGGACCACCCACCTGTATCGTATCGATCACCTTGATGGCCGCATCTGCTTCGGCCGCCGGCAGCGCATGGCCGAATAAGACGGCGGCACCGAGACACAGGATACTCAGGAGGGGATATTTCATGGTGACGAGTCCTGGTTGCCATGTACGCCGGCACGCTGCGGAAACAGCAACAGGCAGACTACGATGAAGGCCAACAGGATGGCCGATGCCAGCGGCCGGCTCACTCCGAGCCCGCCCTGCGCAAGCGGCTTGTCGAAGAAGTCGCCGACGGTTGCACCCAGGGGGCGCGTCAGGATGAACGCCACCCAGAACAGCAATACGTGCGAGATGCGCGTCCAGAAATAGGCCGCCGCGACCAGACACAGCGCTGCTCCAAACACTTCCGCGCCACCCAGGTACCCCAGACCCGAGTCCGCCGCCCAATCACCCAGCGCCGTGCCCAGTGTCTGGGAGAGTGTGATCGTGATCCAGTAGAAGCCCTCTTCCGGCGGCGAGTGGATCGTGTTGACGGATACGGAGCCCAGGGTGCGGTACCAGATGGCCAGGGAGCCCAGCACGCAAGCGAGCAGCAACAGCGATCCGCCGACATAGCCGATGCCAAGCGAGCGATCGGCGAAGTCAGCCAGGGTCGTGCCCGCCGTCGTGGAGGCGATGATGGTCGCCCAATACAGGAAGGGATGAAACCGCGGCGCCCGGATCTGCACCACCACCAGCACCAGCAACGGGACTATGAAGATCAGGGTGCCCAGCAGGTATCCCATGTCCAGCGTCATCGATACCGTATCGCCGGCTGTCTCGCCCAGGGTCGTGGCGGCCACCTTGACGATCCAGAAGGCGAGCGTCACCGCGGGAACCTTGCTGGCCATCCTGGTAGTGGAATCAGTCATCATGGTGACACGCTGGGTCATCGGCTCAGGTGCAGCAGGGTGGAGATGCCGGCGACCAGCTCACGCGCCTCGATGGGCTTGGACAGATGCATCTGGTATCCGGCCAGCAGCGAGCGCTGGCGGTCCTCGGAGCGAGCGTAGGCGGTGACCGCTATGGCGGGAATCGGGCTGCTTCCGGGCGGTTCGGCGGCGCGGACTTTGCGCATCAGTTGGTATCCATCCATGTCGGGCATGCCGATATCACTCAGCAGGACATCGAACCGCCCTGCATCCAGGTACGCCAGGGCCTCCGATGCGCTGCTCGCGCAGGTGGCCCTCGCCCCACGGCCCTCGAGAATTCGGGCTATGAGTCCCCTTCCGTCGGGTGTGTCGTCCACGACGAGAACGGCCACGTCGTCCAGTCGTGGCAGTTCGATCGAATCCATCACCGTCTCGGGAGCCGGCGGCGCACGAGGGGTGGGTGGATCCGTCTCGTTTGGCGGCGATATGGGCAGATCCACCGTAAAGAGGGTACCCTGATTCTGCCCGTCGCTGTGCACTCGGACGGATCCGCCGTGCATCTCGACCAGGCTGCGCACAATCGACAGTCCGAGGCCCAGGCCGCCATAACGCCGGGTCGTCGAGGCGTCAGCCTGGCGGAAGCGGTCGAACACTTGCGGCAGGAAGTCCGGGCGAATGCCGACGCCGCTGTCTGCGACTTCGATGGCGACGTGCGAGCCGAGTCGCTGCAGCGAGACGCGGATGTGGCCGCCCTGCGGAGTGAACTTGACAGCATTCGAGAGGAGATTCCACAACACCTGCTGCAACCTGTTGGGATCCACACGCACGGGCTCTATGCCCGTATCGAGCTCCTGGGAGATGCGGATGCCTTTCGCAGCGGCCGACTGGCGGATTGCATCGAGTGCATTGCGGATGACCTCATGCAGCAACACCGGCTGCACGTCCAGGTGGATCTTGCCCGAGATGATGCGGCTCATGTCGAGCAGGTCGTTGACGATCTGCGCCTGGGCCCTGACGTTGCGCTCGATGGTCTGCAGGCCCCGCGCCCGGTCCTCCGCGGACACGTTGGCCTGGCGCAGCAGGGTAGTCCACCCCTGGATCGCATTCAGCGGTGTGCGCAGCTCATGTGACAGGGTCGCGAGGAACTCGTCCTTCAACTGGCTGAGCCGCTCCGCTTCGGCACGCGCAATGCGCTCACTCTCCAGGATCTGGTTGCGCTCGGCCACACTCTGGAGCAGCTGGGCTTCCCGCTCGCGCAGAGTCTGTTCAGCGAGCTTGCGCGAGGTGATGTCATGCGCAATCTTGCCTGCGCCGACGATCCGCCCCGCGCGGTCCCGGATCGGCGAAAGAGTCAGAGACACTTCGACGCGCCTGCCGTCCTTGCGGACCCGGACCGTCTCGTAGCGGGAGATCCGCTCCCCAGCCCGCAGTTTGGCGAGCAGCTCCGTCTCCTCGTGCTGCAGCTCCGGCGGAATGATCTTGAGGATGGACTGCCCGATCATCTCCGCGGCCGAATAGCCGAACAGCTGTTCAGCGGCGCGATTCCAGCTGGTGACGATGCCCTCCAGGGTCTTGCTGGCGATGGCATCCTCCGAGGATTCGACGATGGCCGCCAGATGGCCGGCGGCGAGTTCGAGCAGATGGTGGTCCAGCGATGAATCCGCGGATGCGGGCAGGGATCGGCAGGAATCGTCCAGATCAGTGGCCATGATTCACACGCGTGCCGGAAGCGCGACAGCTTGCGCATTTTTGCAATGCAAGTCCATGCCCACGAACCGACTCCTGGCCTGCCGAGAGATCGACGCCTGCCGAAAGACCGGCGTGAGATCGGCGCCTGCCGTGGGATCGCTTGGTATCGCCACAGCGGCGCCCCCGGGGGTGACCGTGACCACAAGCAGCAATCGACATGCCGCCGGCCTGTCCGGGGGATGGCCAACACGGGAACCGGCGGCAGTGCGGCTCATTGTTGTGTCACTCGTGACTGTTGCGGATGACGCCATGTACACACTTCTGATCATTCTTCTGGTACTGCTCCTCGTCGGTGCGCTGCCCACCTGGCCCTACAGCAGCGGCTGGGGCTACTACCCCAGCGGGGGGCTGGGCCTGCTGCTGGTCATTCTCGTCGTGCTGGTTCTGGCGGGACGACTCTGACCGCAGTGCAGGAGGCGCGGCCGGCATCGGGCCTGGCCGCGCCTGCGGGAGCGGCTGGCCGTCCTGACTGAGGGCCGTCCTAGTGGCTGTCCCAGTACTGGAGCGCCTTGTAGTAATCGCGCGTCGGGTCCCGCTGATGCAGGCCGCCCTGCTCGATCATCCAGTCCACCGAGTGAGCGGGCGATTCGAGGAACTCATCACGCCGGCAGTTCGCGACGAAGCGGCCTTCCGACGCATCGTATGCCAGCGCTTTCCAGGGGAGTGGGTAGTATTTCTCGGCCATCCCCAGAAACCCGCCGAAACCGATCACCGCGAACAGGATAGCGCCCGAATCCAGGTCGAGGATGACATCGGCGATCTCTCCCAGGCGGCAACCCGCGGGGTCCGCGACGCTGGCGCCCAGGATCCGCTTCGCGCGAATAGCCCACACGGATGGATCTTTCCGGTTCAGAGGTGCCGCCGTCCCTGGCGGCGTCGGGGGACTCGTTACAGCGGAACCATTGCCTGTCCGTAATGGAATGCGCGCGGATCGGTACAAGCTGGCCATGCACATCAATCGCGTGGCGGGACATCCCTTTCAGCGTATCGGCGTCCAGGATAGCCGCCCATTTCGCGTTCCACGTCAAGATAGGCATTCGTTACCGGTCGCAGATCGGCCTGCGCCTGATAACTCTGCGAACGGTCAACATCGTCACGCAGATCGTGATACCGGCGCGAGAGCTGCTCGAACGAGATCTTCACGTCGTGATCGTCGGCACGGCCATCCCGCGCCACACGCCGGAATTCATGCGCCTGTTCGGCCAGCGCGCGGGCGTCGTGCGCATATCCTGCCGGCGCGTAATCCGCGGCGACGGGCTCGTCCCGCAGATGATCGGCGAACAGATCCGCATTACGTTCCAGTCTGTCGGCGGAACTGGTCAGATTGCCACGTGAGCTCACGCAGCCGCACAAGGCCACTCCCAGACCAATGGTTGTCAGGATGATGATTCGGTTATTCATGGGTTGCCTCACCTTCAGCACTTGCAGGGATACCTTAAGCGCCCGGGCGAGTACCGGCTGTCAGTGAGGTCCGCCTCCGGCTGTGGTCCCTGTCCTACTCCGGTACCCGTCGCTACCGCCGTGTCGTCGCGCTAGACTGGCCCAGTCGATTTCGATGTCCGTTGACCTGCCGCGAGGTGTCAGTCATGCCACGTGCCTTCTGGCGCGGCGCCATTTCCTTCGGTCTCGTTCACATCCCGGTGGGCCTGTACACCGTCACACGCAGCGCTGCGCTGGACCTGGACTTCCTGGACCGCCGCGATTTCTCGCCGGTGGGTTACGAGCGCATCAACAAGCGCACCGGCAAGCCGGTCGAATGGTCGGACATCGTGCGTGGCTACCAGTACGAGAAAGGCCGCTACGTGGCGCTCTCCGACGAGGACTTCCGGCGCGCCAACGTCAAGGGATCGAAGACGATCGAGATCTCCGGCTTCACCCCGGTAGACAGCATCGAACCCCGTTTCTACGAGACGCCCTACAGTCTCGCGCCGGAGAAAGGCGGTGAGAAGGTCTATGTGCTGTTACGCGAAGTGCTGCGGCGTAGCGGCAAGGCGGGCATTGCACAGGTGGTGATCCGGACCCGGCAGCATCTGGCCGTCGTCCTCGCGGACGACCGGCTGCTGATGCTGAACACCTTGCGGTACGCCGACGAGTTGCATCCGCCCAAGGATGTCGAACTACCCGCCGCAACCGGCAAGGGCGCGGGTATCGCACCCAGGGAGCTGGCGATGGCCGAACGGCTGGTCAACGAACTCAGTGTCAGGTGGAAACCATCCCAGTACCATGACACGTACCGCGAGGATCTCATGCGCCGCATCGAAGAGAAGGTGCGCAAGGGACAAACTCATTCATTGCCCAAAGCGGGTCGCGAAGTGGAAGCGGCGCCTGCCGGAGGCGCCAAGGTCATCGATCTCATGTCGGTCCTGAAGCGCAGCCTGCGCCAGAACGGGTCTGCCGGCAGCGGCAGGTCGCCGGCCAGTTCCGCGCGCCGGCGCCGATCCGGGCGAGCATAACTTCGCCCTGCTTGTACGCTTCGACGGTGCAGCGCCGGGCACGCTGCCTGCTACACCGCTCCCACAACGGATTTCGCGGGAGCGGATGTGGGTATTCTGCAATTCCTGGGCATTGCGCTGATCGCCGTGTGGCTGGTGCTGTGGCTGGCCGTGAAGGTCACTTTCGCCGCCATCCACCTGTTGGCGGTTCTAGGGTTGGTGCTGCTGGTGGTGGGATTTCTGAAGGCGGTGTAGGCCACCATGGCGGCAGTCATCATCGCAGTCGCGCGCAATCACGAGGCGGCGCAGACGCTGCGCACCACTCTCGTCAGGGAAGGTTTCCCTACGGACCGCGTTGCGTTGGTCTCACCTGAGGAGCCGGGTCCGGCTGGACTGGTGCCCGGGACTCACCGCGAGCGGCGCTGGCAAGACTACTTTCGTCAGCTTCTCGATCGGGCGGACGAGGCCGACAGGGTCGCGGAGCTGGTGAGCTGGCTCAGACGCCAGGCCGCCGTGATCGCGGTGCAACCCCGTGGCCGGATCGAGACCGAGCACGCATTGCGGGTGCTGCGGGCCACTGATCCGCCCGCCCTGTTCGAACACGATCTGGACGAGCAGCTCCTCGAGCAAGCCGCATCTCCCGCAAAGATTCCCGTGGTCAGGAAACTCCTGCCCAAACCCTGATCGCGTGCCCCGGAGCTGATCGCGGCCGCCAGCGGCGCGTCATGGCGGTCGCACCATTGCATTTGAGGCGACCCGCACCGCAGTATCCGGATCTGCATTTGCGCTCGGAGAATCAGATCATGACGGACGCTCCGGCTCCCTCGCGCCGCCGAGAACGCGGACGCGCAGGCCGCTCGACAGGAGCATCTCTCGCACCCCTCCCCCGGCTCGTGAACCCGTGGGCGCCGCTTGAGATCCTGGACGCAGAGCAGATCGAGCGGATCGTCAACGCCGCCTTTCGCGTACTCGAGGAGTCGGGTCTTGAAATCCGCAGTTCGCCGGCCAGGGAAGTCTTCAAGCGGGGTGGCGCCGGCGTCGATGACACAACCCAGATGGTGCGTCTGGGGCGCGAGATCGTCGATGCCTGTCTGGCTACAGTGCCCGAGCGATTCGTCCTGCATGCCCGCAATGCCGGCCGCGACCTCCACGTAGGCGGTAACGTCGTCAATTTCGGCCCGGTCAACGGTGCTCCACACATCACTGACCGTGAAGGTGGGCGCCGGTATGGCGACATCGACGCGTTCCGCAGGATTCTGCAGATCACGCATACCCTTGGCGTACTCCATTGGCAGGGTGGCATCGTCGTCGAGCCGGTGGACGTACCGGTGGCCACGCGCCATCTGGCGGTGTATCAGGCCCACATCGAGTGTTCCGACATCGTCTGGGCCGCGCGCGGCATTGGGGGTGTGCAGGCACAGGATGCGATCGCCATGTCCGCGATCGAGCACGGCTGTTCGGTCGAGGATCTGGCGAAGCGCCCTACCCTCATGACCGTGACCAATGTCAATTCACCACGGCGCGTCGATGAGGAGATTCTGGACAACATCATGATCATGGCCCGCCATGGTCAATGTGTGGTGATTACTCCATTTACCCTGATGGGGGCCATGGCACCCGTGACGCTGGCGGGTGCCCTCGTGCAGCAGACCGCCGAGGCACTCGGCGTCGTTGCCCTGTGCCAGATGGTCCGCCCGGGCTCACCTTGTGTGCTGGGGGGATTCACTTCCAATGTTGACATGCGCACCGGCTCGCCTGCCTTCGGCACTCCTGAATATGTGAATGCCGTGATCGCGAGCGCCCAGATCGGGCGCCGACTCAAGTTGCCGGTGCGCACGAGCGCCGTGAACGCCTCGCCGGTCGTGGACGCGCAATCCACGTACGAGACCGCATTCTCCCTGCAAGCCGCGATTCTCAGTCACAGCCACCTGATCAATCATGCGGCGGGCTGGCTGGAGGGAGGCCTGTCCGCATCCCTCGAGAAGATCATCGTGGACGCGGAGATGCTGCGTAACTGGGCCGAGATGCTCAAGCCCATCAGCTTCAGCGATGACGATCTGGCGGTGGACGCCATCAAGGCAGTGGCCGCCGGGGGCCACTTCTTCGGCGAGTCGCACACCCTGGCGCGCTACGAATCCGCCTTCTACCGGCCGATCCTCTCGGACTGGTCCAATTTCGAGAGTTGGACCGAAGCGGGCAGTCGCAACGCCACCGAGCGTGCCACGGGCATCTGGAAGAAGATGTTGGCCGACTACGTGCCGCCGCCCCTGGATCAGGGCATCCGTGAGGCCATCGCCGAGTATGTGACGCGGCGCCAGTCCGAACTGAGCGCTTCGGGCTGACGGTACAGCATGACCCGGATCGCCAATGCCCGCATGTATGCCGTCACTCCGGAAGTGGAGGTGACCTGGCAGGAACTGCTGTCGAACGTCGCACGGGAGGCCGATGCGGAACTGGCCTACGTGCGTTATCCCGCGCCCGCGCCGCTCGAGGAATTCTGGTCTCGACCTGATCTCGGTGCGGTGTTCATGTGCGGCTACCCTGTCGCACTCAAGCTGGCCGCGGTGACACCGATAGCGTCGCCGATCCCACGTGCCGCCTGGGCTGGCGGCCGCGCAGTGTACCGGTCCGATCTGATCGTGCGTGAGGATTCATCCTATCGGACCCTCGCGGATACCTTCGGTGGCAGGGCCGGGTGGACGGTCTCCCACTCGCAATCGGGATTCAACGCCTTCCGTTACACGCTGCTCGGACACCGGACCGCGGACCGGCCATCGCTTTACCGCGAGATGAAGGGAAACCTGATCACCGCGCGCAATGTGCTCGACAGCGTTCGGGAGGGGCGGCTCGATATCGGGCCGCTCGATGCCTACTGGCACATGTTGATTGCACGTCATGCTCCGAACTTGACGAGCGGTGTACGGGTCTTGACCTCCACGCCACTGACACCGATGCCGCCGTTCGTGGCTGCCGCGGGCGCGCCGCCCGAACTCGTCAGGCGGCTGCGCGAATCCTTTCTCGGGGCCCGATCCCGAAGTTGGTTCAGTCGCTGCGCAGAGGTGCTGATGCTGGACGGTTTCGCCGCTGTCGATGCCGGCACGTTCGAGCCGTTGCTCGAGTGGGATCGCGCCGCGAAGCAGGCGGGATACGAACTGCCCGCCTGAGAACTCCCCTCAGCGGACGGGCTGAGGAACGCGCCCCATGGGATGGGCGAGCACATGGTGCGGCCGGAACAGGAAGCGCCGCGCCACCTCGAAATAGCTTGAATACACCAGACCGCCGTTGAGCGCGACCAGCCGCTCACGCTGCTCCCGGTAGCGCGCGCTGCACTGATACCAGGGGATCCCCGGCGACTCGTGGTGCAGCGAGTGCAGATTGTTGAACAGGAAGATCGGTCCGAGTATCCAGGAATTCTCGACGATCGCGATCCGCGCCGGCACATCCGCATTGGCGCGGTGCTCGGCGAACGAGCGGATCAGCTGGATGCTGTTGGCCGGTACGACCATCGTCAGAAAGTAGATCCACAGTGGAATGCCGCAGACCCCTTTCAGCCAGATGACCACCGGAATGCACAGCAGCAGATGCACGCTCCACGCATGCCGGATGCCGGGCTCACCGCGCCACGCGGCACGGGCCTCGCCACGCAGAAACAGCCAGATGCGCCAGAACGTGCCCACGAGGAGCCGCCCGGCAAGGGTCTGATCCACTCGCGCGATGAAGCGCGATACCGGCCCCAGTCGCGCGAGTTGCTCGGTCGTCCAGTAGTAGGACTCCGGATCGTCCACGGGGTCGGTCAGGCGCGCATCGATGTGATGCGCATGGTGGGTCTGCAGGTAACGATCGAACGGCATCCACAGACTCAGGGGCGGAAGCGCCAGCAGACGGTTGATGCTGCGCCAGCGGGTCGGATGCCCGTGGGTCATCTCATGCTGCAACGAGCTGTGCAGCGTGATGAAGAAAGCGGTCAGGGGTGCGGCGACGATCAGCGCGAGATGGGAATAGGCGAAAGTGATCGCCAGCCAGCCACCATATACGAATGCCAGCAGCGCAACGGTCGGTATCTCAATGGCCGGTCGCCGCGCGGTCTGCGCACTCCGGGGGACTATGGTGACGGACATTTGTGCCGGACGGGCTCCATCCAAACATGTTGGCTTGGATTCTATCTCAGGAACGCTCCGATTCGATGGGTCTTACGTCTCATTCATTGTGCGCGGCTGCCGCAGATCCGCCGCTCGAGCAGGGCCAGGGCGTCGTACAGGAGGATGGCCATCAGGCCGGTCACCAGGCCGCCTTCCAGCACGAAAGCGGTATTGTTTGACAGAAGACCGGCAATGATGACCTCCCCCAGCCCCTTTGCCGCCACGGTGGAACCGATCGTGGCGGTGCCGACGTTGATCACCAGCGATAGCCGCACCCCTTCGAGAATCAGTGGCATGGCGAGGGGCAGCTCCACATCGAGCAGGCGCTGCCGGCCGCTCATCCCCATCCCGCTGGCCGCCTCGAGCACTGCGGCGGGACAGGTCTGCAGCCCGACCACCGTATTCTCAAAAATAGGCAGCAATCCGTAGGCAAAAAGCGCGATCAGGGTGGGTTCCTCGCCGAAACCCACCAGGGGCACCGCGAGAGCCAGCACCGCCACCGGAGGAAAGGTCTGACCGATGTTCACCAGGGTCCGGGACAGAGGCAGAAACTCCCGCCCACCTGGACGGGTGACCAGTACCCCCAGCGAGACCGCCACCAGGGTACTCGCTGCTGCAGCGCAGCAAACCGTGCCCAGATGGGCCAGGGCCAGCATCAGCAGATTCCCCTGGTCGTAGATGGGAGGAGCCCCGTACTGGGTCAGCGGCGCAAAGACGGGAGCGAAGGACTGGGGAGCCACGAGAAACGCGACCAGCAGGGCGAAAGCGCCCAGCCGCAGCACCCAGGCCGTAACCGACATCAGGCGGGCCTGCCGCGGGCCAGTATCCCCGCGATCGTGACATGGCCGGTTCGATTGCCCTGAGGGTCGACCACCGTAGCGGATTCAGCTCCGCGCCAGAGCAGTTCGGAGAGCACATCCCGCAGCGTGTCGGTCGCCGCCACGGTTGGCCCATCCGATGCGCCTGCAACCGCCACCTCCCCCGCCGTGATCAGAGACAACAACTTCATGGCACGGTCTGCCACACCTGTCATGCGTGCCACCAGCGGATCCGCGGGCTGCGTGAGAAGCGCGGCCGGGCGCCCGTGCTGCAGAAGCCGGCCCTGACTCATGACGGCCACGCGATCGCCCAACCGGAACGCCTCGTCGATATCGTGCGTCACCAGCACGACCGTGGTGCCAAAGCGGCGCTGGATGTCCAGCAGATCGTCCTGGGCCTTGGAGCGGATGATTGGATCGAGCGCACCGAAGGGCTCGTCCATCAACAGGACCTCGGGTTCGGCGGCGAGCGCGCGGGCCACACCGACGCGCTGTTGCTGGCCGCCGGAAAGCTGGTGCGGCAGTTTACCGGCGTACGCTTCCGGGTCGAGCTGGAAGATCGTCAGCAGTTCGCGAACCCGCGCATCGGTCCTGGAGGTCTCCCAACCCAGCAGGCGCGGCACCGTGGCGATGTTCTCCGCGACCGTCCGATGCGGAAACAGCCCGTGGCTCTGGATCGCGTAACCGATCCGACGCCGCACCAGGTAGGCCGGCTCCCGGGCCGTATCGTTGCCGCCGATCAGCACGCGCCCGCAGGTAGGTTCCACCAGGCGGTTGATCATCCGCAGCAGGGTTGATTTGCCGGAGCCGGAGGTTCCGACGATCACGGTGATTGAACCACGCTCGACCGTCAGTGACACGTCGTCGACCACAGTGGTGTCACCGTAGCGCTTGGTGAGATTTTCGAGGGTAATCATCGTTTCGCCCTGTCCAGTACTTCCACCAACGCATCGAGCAGCACCGCCGCACAGAAGGCCAATGCCACGGTCGGGATCGCTCCGAGCAGCACCAGATCGGTGGCGGTCTGGCCGATCCCCTGGAACACGAAGGCGCCGAGACCACCGCCGCCGATCAGGGCCGCAATGGTGGCCAGCCCGATGTTCTGCACGAGCACGATGCGGATGCCGGTCAGGATGACCGGCAATGCCAGCACGATCTCGACGGCGCTCAATACCTGCCAGTCCGTCATGCCCATGCCGCGCGCCGCCTCGACGGTTTCCGGCGCGACGCGCCGCAATCCGGCCACGGTGTTGGCGACGATGGGCAGCAGCGAATACAGGAACAGCGCAATGACGGCGGGCGCCGCGCCGATGCCTGAAATGCCTAGTCGCGCAGCTGCAGGCACGGCGGACGCCAGTGCTCCGAGCGGGACCATCAGGATGCCGAACAGCGCGATCGAGGGGATGGTCTGCACCATGTTGAGTGTGCCCAGCACTGCTGGCCGCAGACGCGGAAGGCGGTGACAGAGCACCCCAAGCGGAAGAGCGATCACGACAGCGGCACCGAGAGAGCCCAGGGCCAATGCGATGTGACGGCGGACTTCGTGCGCAAAGCGGTCAGCGTTGACCGCGTACTCGCGCATGATCGACAGGTTATCCAGTGCCCCATGCGCCAGGGCGAATATCGTCGTGCCTACGAATACGACCAGGAGCGCCACCCGCGCGGCAGGCGACAGGCGCATGCGCGCCACTGCGTCCGTGAACATCAGTCCCAGGCCCAGCAGCGACAGCCAGCACGCGGCCCCCGGTGAAATCCGTACGACCTTGTTGCCCAAGGGAGTCAGGGCATCGGCGCAGGCGCCCGCCGCGACCCACACCAACACGATGCCGGCGGCTGCGGCGGCACACCGCAGGCGCGCGCCGCGGACGGCGACAGCCACTGCGCCAATCAGCGCCATGGCGGCATAGAAGCCGATGGCCGCCCACGACGGCAGAATCTGCAGTAACCCGCGCGGATCGCCGGGGACAATGCGATTGATCTTGAAGATCACGAAGGGCGTGAGCGCCAGGGCTGCAGCCACCGCGAGCACAAGCAGGCTACCTAGCCGGTCGATACGCTCGTATCCACGCATCAGTGCAATAGACCGCGCTTCTGCAGATAATCCATCGCTACTGCCTGAGCGGACTCGCCGTCGATCTGCACGCGGGCATTGAGCTGCCGAAGGATGTCGGCGTCGAAACTCTCCATCAGCGGTTTCACGATGGCCGCGATCTGCGGGTGAGCCTGCAGCACCGCCGCGCGGATCATCGGAACCGGGGCATAGATGGGCTGATCGTGCCGGTCATCCGCCAGGATCTGCAGATTCGCCGCGGCAATTCCACCGTCCGTGCCATAGACCATCGCGGTGTTGGTGCCGTTGGTGCCCGCCGCAGCCGCGCGAATCGTGGCGGAGGTCTCTCCACCGGCCAGCACGATGAGCTGGTCCGAGCGCATCGTGAAGCCGTAGGTGCGTTCGAGCGAGCGCAGCGCGCCGGCATTGGCGAACTCGGCCGAGCACGCCAGCACGACCTCACCGCCCGCGCCCACCCAGCGCGCGAAGTCGCTCATGTTCTGTAATTTGTTCGCGACCGACACATCGCGGCGTACCGCGAGCGCCCAGGCGTTGCTCGCATTGGCAGGCGTGAGCCAGACGATGTGGTTCGCCTCCAGGTCCAGCCGCGAACCCAGCTCGTAGCCGCGGCGCAGATCCCTCCAGGCCGGATCCTCGGTCCGGTTGAAAAAGAAACCGGCGTTGCCGGTGTACTCGACGTACAGATCGATTTCCCCGGACAGCAACGCCTTGCGCACCACCGGTGTGGCCCCGAGGGTCATGCGGTCCACCGTGGGGATACCCCGCGCGTCCAGCAGCAGCCGGATCATGTGCCCCAGCATCGCCGATTCACTCGAGAGCTTCGAGGAAACGACCACGGCGGCACGCAGCGGACCGCTGGCGCAGATCGCCAGCAGCACGGCCACGAACAGGCTCTTCCTGATGATGCGGTGTCTCCCGGCACCCGGAGCGGTCTTCCCCCGGGGCGGATCATGCCGCTGAAGGTGTCCGGCGCGCTACGTTATGATGACAGGCGGCCATGATCATTGGCCAGCGCCACGGGTCGGCCCGGCACCAGCGGCGCGCTGCGAGGGTTCGCCGCGGCGGAGACTCACCTGAATGAAGGACTCCACGAGAGTCGTGATCATCGGCGGTGGCGTGGTCGGCGCCAGCGTTCTCTATCATCTGGCGAAGATCGGCTGGTCGGACGCCGTGCTTCTCGAGAAGAGCGAGCTTACGGCCGGATCGACCTGGCACGCCGCCGGTGGCATGCACACGTTCAACGGCGAGGCCAACATCTCGCGACTGCAGAAATACACCATCGATCTGTATCGTGAGATCGAAGCGCTCTCGGGCCAGTCCTGCGGCCTGCATCCCAATGGGGGCCTGATGCTGGCCGCGAGCCAGGGTGAGCTCGACAGCCTGAAACTGATCTGCTCGCGAGCCCGCTATCTCGGCATGGAGACCGAGATGATCACCCTCGAGGAGGCACAGCGGCTCAATCCCCTCATCGACACGAGTTACTTCATCGGGGCGCTGTGGCGAGCCGATGGCGGTCACTGCGATCCTTCCGGGACGACGCATGCCTATGCGAAGGCCGCGCGTCAGCTTGGCGCATCGGTGGAGCGCCACACGCGGGTGCTGTCGCTCGAACAGCGGGGTGATGGTTCGTGGAACGTCATCACCGACAAAGGCACGGTTCACGCGGAACACGTGGTCAACTGCGGTGGATTGTGGGCTCGCGAGATCGGTCACATGGTGGGTATCGAGCTGCCCGTACTTGCCATGGAACACCACTACCTGCTGACCGAGGACATTCCCGAACTCGCGGGTCGCGAGAGGGAGATCGTCAATACCACCGACTACGCCGGCGAGATCTACATGCGCCAGGAGCGCGGTGGCGCGCTCATCGGGACCTACGAGCCCCACGGTATCGTCTGGTCGCCGCTGAAGACGCCCGATGATTTCTCCATGCAGCTGCTGGCCGAGGACTTCGAGCGGCTTGCGCCCTACTTCGAAGTGGGCTTCCGGCATTTTCCTGCGCTCGGACGCGCGGGGATCCGTAAGGCCGTGAATGGTCCTTTCACGTTCGCGCCCGACGGCAATCCGCTCGTCGGTCCGGTTCGCGGCCTGCGCAACTTCTGGGTCGCGTGCGCCGTCATGGCGGGATTCAGTCAGGGCGGCGGCATCGGCCTGGTGCTGTCGCGCTGGATGGCGGAGAACGATCCGGGCCAGGACATCCTGTCCATGGACGTGGCGCGTTTCGGGGCATTCGCCACACCCAGGTACACCTCCATCAAGGTTCCCGAAAACTACTCGCGCCGGTTCCGGCTTGCCTATCCCAACGAGGAACTGCCTGCCGCACGCCCGGTGCGGCGCTCGGCGCTGTACGACAAGCTCAAGGCCGCCGGCGCGGTGATGGGCGCCAACTTCGGGCTGGAACACGCACTGTGGTTCGCACCACCCGGCGTACCCCCGACGGAGACTCCCACTTACCGACGCTCGGAGGCATTTCCACACGTACGCGCTGAATGTCGTGCGGTGCGAAGCACCGTCGGCCTGTACGAAACCACCAACTACGGTAAGTATGAGGTCACCGGACGCGGCGCGCGCGCCTGGCTCGACCGTGTGTTCGCCTCACGCATTCCGCGTCCAGGCCGCATCGGACTGGCTCCGATGTTGAATCCGGCCGGCCGCATCGTGGGCGACCTGTCGATCGCGTGCCTGCAGGAGGATCGGTACCTGATCATGGGATCGGGTTTCGCGGAGGAGTTTCACTTACGCTGGTTCTGGGCTTCCGACCCGCCGCCCGACGTGTTCGTGCGCTCCGCCGCCTCCACGCTCGGTGGCCTATCCATCGCGGGTCCGAGGTCGCGGGAACTCGTGCAGCGGCTCGTGCGCACCGATCTCTCGGCCGCATCGTTCAAGCTGTTCCAGGTTCGGGAGACCGCGGTGGGTTATGCGCCGGCCGTACTGATGCGGGCGGGATTCACGGGCGAGCTGGGTTACGAGATCTGGACCACGCCGGACTACCTGCTGAGCCTCTACGAAGATCTGTGGGAGGCGGGCCGCGATCTGGGCCTGACTCACTTCGGCGGCCGCGCCCTGTCCTCGCTGCGTCTGGAGAAGGGCTACGGCTCTTTCAACAAGGACTTCCGTCCGGATTACACCCCCGGGGAGACCGGACTCGACCGGTTCGTGGACTTCGACAAGGCGGAGTTCACCGGCCGGGCGGCCGCGCTCCGGGAGCGGCAGTCAGGGCCGAAACGCCGCTTCATCGTGATGGAGATCCAGGATGCCGCCGCGGACGTGATCGGCTACGAATCCATCATGAAGGACGGCCAGGCGGTCGGTTACGTGACCTCGGGTGCCTACGGCCATTGCGTTGAACGCAGTCTCGCGGCCGGCTATGTTCCAGCGGCACTGGCTCGCGATGGCGCGCGCTTCGAAATCGACATCCTGGGCGAAATGCGCACCGCCATCGCGAGATTCCAGCCGCTCTACGATCCACATGGTGAGCGTCTGCGCAGCTAGACGATGCTGGAGAGCGCTGCGCGGATCGCCGCTGCGACCTCGTAAGGGGCCACCACCACCGCGGACATGACGGCGGCACCGATGGCCGCCAGGCTTCGGGACAGGATCAGGGCTCGCATGACTTTCTCCTCGCTGTCTTGCGGCGTCCGGCGGGTTGCCGAGCGCGTGGGCGCACTTTCGCCTTGGCCGCCCCCTGCAGCAAACCGAAAAACTGAAGTGCGCTTAAGAGAAAGTTTCCCGGGTTCGCCCCGAGTCGTCGGGCCGCCGGCCGCGCCGGCCAGAACCTAACGTCCGGTGCGAAACTGAGTCCACACACGAGTACGCATGCGGACGTAGGCCTCGCTTTTTGCCAGCTCCGGGATCAGACGCCCTGCCCGTTCGTCAGCCGGAAGGATCGCGGTGTTGGCCAGCTCCGGCCGCATGAGCGGCTGAGCCGCTGCGTTGGCATTTGGGAAGTGGATGGCATTGCTGTTCTCGGCAGCGACCGCAGGTTCCATCAGGAAATCGATGAAGCGGTGCGCGTTGCCCGGATGCGGCGCATCCACGGGAATGGCCGCCACGTCGAACCAGATCACAGCACCTTCGCGCGGCAGGCTGTAGCGGACCGTGACACCGTTGGCGGCGATCCTGGCGCGCTCCTGCGCCTGCATCGCATCCCCGTTGCTCGCAATGATCACACACAGCTCGCCACTGGAGAGGTCGTCCACCAGCGAGCCGCTGCTGATCTTCCTGATGTAGGGTCGGACGGCCATCAGCGCCTGTTGTGCGCGTTCCAGCTTGCTCGTGTCCTCGCTGTTGGGAGGCTCACCGAGCCAGGCGAGCACGCTCGGTACGATCACACCGGGCGATTCGTACAGTCCGATGCCGCAATCGGTGAAGTGAGCCGCCACGGCCGGATCGAACAGCAAGGCCCAGCTGTCCACGGGGGCATTGGCCATGCGCGCGCGGACCTTGGCCTCGTCATAGGCAATACCCGTGATTCCCCAGGTATAGGGGACGGCGTGAACGTTACCGGGATCGTGCGCGGCGAGCCGCTGCAGCATCGCCGGATCCAGATTCGAGCGGTGCGGCAGCAGCGAAGG
>DATKLO010000153.1:0-2866 GCA_035542375.1 Steroidobacteraceae bacterium
GACCTGGTCCTCTTCCACCAGCCTGCGCACCTGCTCGACGGCTTTGGGCGGCAGGTAGCCATCGTCGAGGCTGATCAGCTTGATCTTGCGGCCGTTGACGCCGCCTTCGGCGTTGATCTTGGCGAAGTAGGCGAGCTGCACCCGGCCGATCTGACCGTACACCGAGAGCGCGCCGCTGTAGGGCATGGTCTGGCCGATTTTGATCTCGGTGTCGGTGACACCCGGGTCATAGCGCTTCTCCGCGGCAGCGGAACCCGCGAGGCAACAGCACAGCAACAGCACCGTGCTAGAGAACGTTGTGATGCGCATCGCCATCCTCCTCTGTAGGTTCACTTCCACGTCTCCGAGCGCTCGAGAGTCAGCCAACCTGTCTCTAAGCAGAGCAGACGGTGGCCCGACTCGGAACATGCGGCCGTCGACTAAGCTTGGCTGAGTTCCTGGAGCAACGCCTTGGCTTCCTTCAGATCTTTGGTGTCGAAGCCTTCGGTGAACCAGTCGTAGACCGGCGCGAGCAGGTCGTAGGCCTCCTTGCGCTTGCCCTGGGCTTGCCACAGTTTCGCGAGACTCGTCGACGTGCGCAGCTCCCACGACTTCGCCTGTTGCTCGCGCGCCCAATCGAGTGAGGCGAGATAGTTTCGCTCGGCGCCTGCGAGGTCGCCCTTGAGCGAGAGCATCCAGCCCTTCAACCGCAGGATCTCGGCGTAGTGCGCGCGCTCCTCCCAGCCCGGGCGCTCGACCTGCTCGATCTGCTCGTCGATCAGCGACAGGGCGTTGTCGAAGTCGCCGGTCAATGCCATGCCCTCGGCAAGAATCGCTTTGACGTAGGGACTGCGAATCTTGCCGTCGCTTGCGTCCCAAACCGCCAGACTAATCTTCAGGGCAGCAATTCCTTCGACGGGTTTGCCTTCCCGCATGAACGCCAGGCCATATGAAACGGGCGCCAGCAATGCCCACAGCACGGGCATGCTGTTCTCGCGACCCATGCGCTCACACTCCTGAGCGCGCTTGCGCAATTCCTCAGGCTCACAGCGATAGTCGAACGCGTCTGCCCCGGTCGTCAACGCAAAACCGAGGTCAAAAGCATGGCCGCGCCGGCGGGCGTGCGCAACCGCTTCGTCGGTCAGTCTCAGCGCTCGGTCCGGGTAGCCCAGCATCCACGTGGACAGTGAAGAAATACACCCGACATCCGTCTTGGGATCATGGTTGAGGATGTCCGCCAGATGGCGATGCTTCGCCTCGTCGTAGAGGGCCATCGCCTCGTCGGCATGCTTAACCGACTCGGCCAGTCGGCCCATCCAGAAGTAGCAACTGCAGGCAGCGCCATGTCCCACGATCCGCAGATCGCTATCGCCGGTGGCTTCTGCCGCGCTGAGCATCTCCTGCACCCAATGCAAAGACTCGGCCACCCGGCCCACGCACATCACGTAGGCCCATAACAGCCGGAGTATCGGCACCAGGGCATCGTTACGCCCGAGCGACTTCGCCAACGGAAGTGCAGGGTGAACGCTGGTCCAGATTTCTCGTGCTGCCCAGCCTTTGAGAGCAAACCAAGCTGTGCCCAAGTTTGAGCGCAACTCCAGTTCGCTCACGTCGCGCTGCCGCGACGCGGGCAGGGTCGCGAGCAACTCCAATCCCGTATTCAGGTGCGAGATCGCCTCGGTCAGGGCCATGCGCTTGAGCGCCAGCTGACCCGCTTCCTTCCAGAGGGGCACGGCCTGTTGCAGCTGACCCGCCTGCGTGTAGTGATGCGCCAGCGCCTCAGGCTCGGTGATCTTGATGTTCGGAAAGCGCTCCTCGATCACGCGCGCGATCTTTCCGTGCAGCTCCTGTCTGCGACTCTTGAGCAGCGAGTCGTAGGCCGCATCCTGCACCAGCGCGTGCTTGAACGTGTAGGTCGCCTCCGGCGGTGTACCTCTCCGAAACGCCAAACCCGACTCGGTCAGTTGCTGGAGCCCGCTAT
The DNA here is from genome assembly GCA_035542375.1 of Steroidobacteraceae bacterium. Taxonomy (GTDB): domain Bacteria; phylum Pseudomonadota; class Gammaproteobacteria; order Steroidobacterales; family Steroidobacteraceae; genus 13-2-20CM-66-19. The sequence goes on from DATKLO010000153.1 coordinate 1,961, forward strand.
CGAGCTCGCTCTTGCTCCTGGGTGCCACGGCTTCAATCAGCTCGTAGCTGAACTCGCGTCCGATCGCTGCGCCGATCTGCGCGATCTCCTTCACCGGCATGTAACGATCCAGCCGCGCCATCAGCGAGTCTCTGAGCGTCGCCGGAATGGCGATGCTCTGGGCCGAGCCAACGTAGTCGTAATGGTCGCCCGCGTCACTCAGCTCGCCCGATTCGAGGATGGACTTGGTCAGCTCTTCGACGAACAGTGGCACGCCGTCGGTCTTGGCGAGGATCTGCTCCAGCAAATCTCCGGGGAGTGGCTTGCCGCCGGCGAGCTTGGAGACGATGGCACTGCTCTGCACCCGCGTGAGCTTGGACAGGTTCAATGCGGTCACATGTCCATGTGCACCCCAGCGCGACTGAAACTCGGGACGATGGGTGAGCAATACTAGCAGCGGGAAACTGCGCACGCGGTCGATCAGCAAGTCGAGCGCTTCAAGCGAAGTCGGGTCGGCCCAGTGCACGTCCTCGTACAGCATCACGCTGGGTCGCTTGCGCGCAGCCGTTTCGGTGAGATCGACCAGGCTGCGGAGCGTTTCGTCTTTGAATTTCTGCGGGGTCATGCTGATCGCGCCATACCGCTCCTCTACGGGAATCGACAGGATCGAGGCAATGAAGCGAACATCGCCGAGCGGCCGACCGTAGTGCTCGACGATCAGCGCTTCGAGCTTGTCGAGCTTCGATTCGGGTGTCTCGTCGCGGCCGAACTTCAACGCCCGCTCGAAGTTGTCGATGCTCGGCCAGAAGGCGCTGTTCACATAGTACGGCGAGCACTGGAAGCGTAGGGCCTGCGCGCCTTGGCGCTCCAGCCGCTCGCGCAGCGCGCTCAAGATGCGGCTCTTGCCGATGCCGGGCTCACCAGAGA
>DATKLO010000154.1:0-14843 GCA_035542375.1 Steroidobacteraceae bacterium
TTTCCCGAGGATCTGCGCGTGGTCGTGTTTGGCACCGGCGGCATGTCGCACCAGCTGCAGGGCAAGCGCGCCGGACTGATCAACCGCGAGTTCGACACGCGCTTCCTTGATGAGCTGTCCCGCAATCCGCGCGAGGTGGCGAAGATCCCCTTCATCGAGTACGTGCGTGAGGCGGGCTCGGAAGGGATCGAACTGGTCATGTGGCTGATCGCCCGCGGAGCGCTCGATGAGCGGGTGCGCGAGGTCTACCGCTTCTATCACGTGCCGGCGTCCAACACGGCGCTCGGTCATCTCATCCTGGAGAACGAGGCCACGTCCTCGGGTCTGACACCATGAAAGTCGTAATGGCAGGGCAGGGCGCCTTCGGCATCAAGCATCTGGAGGCGCTGCAGAAGATCGACGGCGTCGAAGTGGCCTCGTTGGCCGGCGGCAACCCCGAGCAGACCGCCGAGGTGGCGAAGAAGTTCGGCATTGCGCACTGGAGCACCGATCTGGGACAGTCGCTGGCCCAGCCCGGGGTGGAGGCGGCGCTGCTGGCCACGCCCACGCAGATGCACGCCCGCCAGGCCGAGCAGTGCCTGCGCGCCGGCAAGCACGTCATGATCGAGATTCCGGTCGCCGACAACCTGGCCGATGCGGAGCGACTGCTGAAGGTGCAGCAGGAAACGGGGCTGGTGGCGATGGGCGGACACACGCGCCGCTTCAACCCCAGCCACCAGTGGATCCACCGGCGCATCCAGGCGGGTGAATTGCGCATCCAGCAGATGGACGTGCAGACCTATTTCTTCCGCCGCACCAACACCAACGCACTGGGCAAGCCCCGCAGCTGGACCGATCACCTGTTGTGGCACCATGCCTGTCACACCGTGGACCTGTTCCAGTATCAGACCGGCGAGACGGCCTCCCAGGTCTACGCCCTGGAGGGGCCGAAGCATCCGCAGCTGGGCATCGCCATGGACATGAGCATCGGGATGAAGACACCCTCCGGGGCCCTCTGCACGCTGTCACTCTCCTTCAATAACGACGGTCCGATCGGTACCTTCTTCCGGTACATCTGCGACAACGGCACCTACATCGCCCGTTACGACGAGCTGGTGGACGGCAACCAGAAGCCGATCGATGTGTCCCGCGTGGATGTGTCGATGAACGGCATCGAGTTGCAGGACCGCGAGTTCATCTCCGCCATCCGCGCGCATCGCGAGCCGAACGCGAGCCTCGCGCAGGTACTGCCGGCCATGCGCACGCTGGATCGGCTCGAGCGCTCACTGTCAGGCGGGTAAGACCGTGATCATCGACTGTCACGGCCACTACACCACCGCGCCGGGGGAGCTGCAGAAATTCCGCGATGCGCAGATCGCCGCGTTGCGTGACCCGGCGGCGACGGCACCTTCGGCAGCGCTGGCCATCAGTGACGACCAGATCCGCGAGAGCCTGGAAAACGCGCAGTTGAAGCTGCAGCGCGAGCGCGGCACCGACCTGACGATCTTCTCGCCGCGCGCCTCGGCCATGGCCCATCACGTTGGGAATGAGAGCACCAGCCTGAGCTGGACGCGCGTGTGCAACGATCTGATCCAGCGCGTCTGCGGGTTGTATCCTGAGAACTTCGTGGGTGTGTGCCAGCTGCCGCAATCTCCCGGGGTCGCTCCCGGCAACAGCGCCGCTGAACTCGAACGCTGCGTACGCGAGCTGGGCTTCATCGGGTGCAACCTGAATCCCGACCCTTCCGGGGGCCACTGGACCTCGCCGCCACTGACCGATCGCCACTGGTATCCGCTCTACGAGAAGATGGTCGAGCTGGATGTGCCGGCCATGGTGCACGTGAGCGCTTCGTGCAATCCCAACTTCCACGCCACCGGGGCGCACTACATCAACGCGGACACGACCGCATTCATGCAGTTCCTGACCGCCGACCTGTTCAAGGATTTTCCCACGCTGCGGTTCATCATTCCGCACGGGGGCGGCGCGGTTCCCTTTCACTGGGGCCGCTACCGCGGACTGGCGCAGGACCTGAAGCGTCCGCCGCTGGAAGACCTCATGCGCAACAACGTGTTCTTCGACACGTGCGTCTACCATCTGCCCGGCATCGAGCTGCTGCTGAAGGTGGTTCCCACCGACAACATCCTGTTTGGCTCCGAGATGGTCGGCGCCGTGCGCGGCATCGATCCGCGCACGGGCCATCATTACGATGACACCAAGCGGTATATCGACGCGCTGCCGCTGAGTCCCGAGGACCGTACGAAGCTGTTCCAGGGCAACGCTCTCAGGGTCTTCCCGCGCCTGCGGCAGCGCCTCGTCGCGGCAGGACACCGCTGACCCTCCTGCGCCAGCTCTGGTTTCAGGTGCTGGTCGCAACGGCGGCCGGTATTGCACTCGGCCGTCTCGACCCCTCGCTGGCGCAGCAGCTCAAGCCACTGGGGGATGGTTTCATTGCGCTCGTGCGCATGCTTGTCGCCCCCATCATCTTCTGCAGCGTGGTGCATGGCATCGCCGCAATGGGCGATCTCCGGCGCGTCGGCAGAGTGGCCCTCAAGGCGCTCGGTTACTTTCTTACCGCGACCAGCGTGGCGCTGGTCATGGCGCTGATCGTGGTCAATGTCTGGAAGCCCGGTGCCGGCCTGACCCTGGACCCCCGCGCGTTCGATGCGCATGCCGTGAGCCACTACGCCGCGCAGGCGGGGGAGCAGTCGGTCACCCGGTTTCTGCTCGATGTCATTCCCGCGACCCTCGTCGGCGCATTCACCCAATCCAACCTCCTGCAGGTTCTGCTGGTCTCCGTGCTGTTCGGGTTCGCGCTGGCGCAGGCCGGTGAGCGCGCCGAGCCGCTGCCCGGGCTGATCGAGGGGCTGTCGACGATTTTCTTCCGCATCGTCGGCTACGTCATGCGGCTCGCGCCGCTCGGCGCACTCGGATCGATCGCATTCACGGTGGGCAAGTTCGGCTCCGCCGCGCTCCTGTCCCTCGGGGAGCTGATACTGGAGTTCTACGCGGTCTGTCTGCTCTTCGTGGTGATCGTGCTTGGCACCGTGGCGCGCTGCTCGGGCGTGAGTCTGCTGCGGTTGCTGCGCTACATTCGCGAGGAGGTGGTCATTGTCGCCGCGACGACCTCCACCGAAACGGTCCTGCCGCGGATCATGCAGAAGCTGCGGGGGCTCGGCTGCGAGGAGTCCGTGGTGGGCCTCGTGATCCCGACGGGCTACTCCTTCAATCTCGACGGCACCTGTCTATACCTCGCCACCGTCGTCGTGTTCCTGGCGCAGGTCACTCGGACCCCGCTGGATATCGGTCAACAGCTGATCCTGCTGGCCGTCCTGCTGCTCGCATCCAAGGGTGCAGCCGGTGTCGCCGGTGCCGCATTCGTGGCTCTGGCGGCGACACTGGGCACGCTGGGCACGATACCGGTCGCGAGCATCGCACTCGTACTGGGCATCCACCGTCTGATGGCCGAAGCCCTGACCTTTGTGAATCTGGTCGGCAATTGCGTGGCCACCCTCGTCGTAGCCCGTTGGGAGGGCGCCGTGGACCTCGCAGTTTTGAAGAGTCAGGTGGGATTGCGCCGCGGTTGATCGTGCCGCGGCTGATCGTGCCGCGGCCGACCGCGCGCTGGCCGCGCCGCGGTGACGGCGCGGCGGGTGACGGCGCCGCCCCTGTCAGGCTCCGGCCCAGAGCGACCTGGGCACGAACGCGTGGCCGGACATGATCTTGCGCGCAGTGCGCAGCAGGGCGGCCCGCTCCACCCGGATGCTGCTTCCGCGGACCTCGAGATCCATCTCGACCGTGAAGAATCCCGTCGGGTGTTCGACATCGATACGGCGCGAAGGGCCCGAACCCGGGATTTGCGCCATGCCGGCCGCAACCGATCCCGGAAGCACACAAGCGGTCGCCACGCTCACTGCGCCGAACACGCCGATTGCCTTGTGCACCGTATGAGGGATGAAGTTCCGTGTGCAGATGGCGCCGCCATGCTGGGGCGGCGCGATCAGACACATCTTCGGTACGGTCTTGCGGGTCACATCGCCGAGATTCATGAGACTGCCGGCCTTGAGGCGGATGGCCTCCACCCGTGCCTTCAGATCACGATCGGCCTCGAGTTCCGCCGGCGGTTCCAGGCCGGTCTTGCCCAGATCGCCCGCTCGCATGACCACGACGGGCATCCCATTGTCGATCAGCGTGACCTCCACGCCATCGATGCGGTCGCTGGCGTTGCCCGTGGGCAGCAAGGCGCCGCAGCTCGATCCCGCGATGTCGAGAAAGTCGAGCAGGATCGGCGCCGCCGTACCGGGTACGCCGTCGATTGCTGCCTCGCCGTCGTAACGCACCTCGCCACCCGGTGTAGCGATATCCGCGACGGCGATGCTCTGGGTATTCAGCATGTGGATGCGCACACGCGTGCGTTCCCCGGTCACGGGCACGAGGCCGTGCTCGATCGCGAACGGTCCAATGCCGGCCAGCATGTTGCCGCAGTTCTGCGAGGCGTCCACACGCGGCTCGTTCACCACGACCTGCAGGAACAGATAATCGACATCCGCATCCGGGCGGGAAGCGCGACTGACCAGGGCGACCTTGCTGGTCAGGCTGTCGGCGCCGCCCAGTCCATCGATCTGCCGGATGTCGGGTGAGCCCATGATGGCGAGCAGCACCCGGTCGCGAACGGCCAGGTCTTGTGGCAGATCCTGAGCGAGGAAGAAGGGTCCTTTGGAGGTTCCGCCGCGCATGAGGGTGCAGGGGATGGCGGTCAGGTGGGCGCTCACCGTCCGGTTCTCAACGATATTCCAGACCCAGCGCCGCGAGCTTCTCGCGCATCTTGTACAGATCGAGTCCGAGCTCACCGGCGGCGAGTCGCTTGCGCTTGTCCTGCTCGCTGGCAGTGCGCTCGCGCGCAGCGGCGGCAACCTTGACGGCGTCGGTGCGGTTGACCGATACGACTCCATCGTCATCGGCGACGATCACATCACCCGGCTCGATGCGCTGGCCGGCGCAGATGACCGGAATGTTGACCGAGCCCAGGCTGGCCTTCACGGTGCCCTGCGCCCAGACATTCTTGCTCCACACGGGGAATTTCATTTCCGTGAGCGTGGCCACATCGCGCACGCCCGCATCGATGATGAGCGCCTTCACGCCGCGCGCCTGCAGTGACGTGGCCAGCAGGTCGCCGAAATAGCCGTCCGAGCAGGGCGAACTGGGGGCCACCACCAGCACGTCACCAGGCCGGCAGACTTCCACAGCCACGTGGATCATCCAGTTGTCCCCCGGCGGAACCAGGACCGTCACGGCGGCTCCCGCCAGGGATGTGCCCGGGTAGATGGGCCGCATGTAGGCGGCGAGCAGACCGGTGCGGCCTTGCGACTCATGCACGGTTGCAACGCCATAACCTCCCAGCGCTTCGACCGCGGTGGGGTCCGGGCGAGAGATCTCGCGGATCACGACGTGCTTGCTAATGGCAGCTCCCGGCTCGCGTGCGTGCGCAAACATTATATAGAGACCCGCGGACGCTGCCAAAAGCACGGCCACCGTGCGGCTAACGAACTAAACGGCGCTGCCGTGATGTTGACAATACTCGCTCGCGGTGGCGCACTGGCTGCATTCGCTGCCGCCGAGCGCGGCAACGGGGCCGCGCTCGGGTTTGACGGCCTCGCTGCACCGGAACAGATGGGGCAGCGCGCTCAATCGAGGGGATGACGATGCAGGATGTTACCGGGAAAGTGGCTTTCATCACGGGTGGCGCCAGTGGAGTTGGATTCGGGATGGCCAAGGTGTTCAGCGGCGCCGGCATGCGCGTCGTGATCGCCGACATCCGCCAGGACCACCTGGATGAAGCGATGAAGAGTTTCCAGGGAGCGCAGGTTCATCCGATCCGCGTCGATGTCACGGACCGCGCGGCAATGAGCGCGGCAGCCGAGGAGACCGAGCGGGTGTTCGGTAAGGTGCATATCCTATGCAACAACGCCGGAATCAATCTGTTCAACGACATCGGCTCGGCAACCTACGATGACTGGGACTGGATCATGGGTGTCAATCTCGGAGGCGTGATCAACGGCATCCAGTCGTTCGTGCCGCGCATCAAGGCACACGGCGAAGGCGGTCACATAGTCAACACGGCATCGATGGCTTCGTTCGTTGCAGGCGCAATCGCCGGCATCTACACCGCCTCCAAGTTCGCGGTGCGCGGCATAACGGAAGCGTTGCGCTGGAGCCTGGTGCCTCACGGCATAGGTGTGTCGGTCCTCTGCCCGGCACTGGTGAAGTCAGCGATCTACGAGAGCGAAAAGATCCGGCCCGCGCATCTGTCCGTCAACGCCAGCGTCATGAGCGCCGATTTCGTCAATCGCCTGGCCGAAGTGCACAAGCTCGGCATGGAGCCGGTGGAAGTGGGCGAGAAGGTATTGCGAGCCATTCGGCGCAACGACTTCTATATCTTCACGCATCCCGAATTCCGCGAAGAGCTGCGCGCCATCTTCGACGAGGCACTCGCTGCATTGCCGGACGAGCCGGTGCCGCCCGGCCGCCTGGCATTCGAGGACGGTCGCCGCGCGATGGCGGCGAAGGCACGGGCCGCGTGGCCGAAGCTGTAACCCCTGCCGTCCTGGCACGGCTGAGACCATCTGCCATCTGGAAGTGGCCGCGCCCGAAGTCAGGAGCCGCGGTCGCCCTCACTATCCGTAGCTTGGCAGCAGGAAATCCGCCAGCGACTGCACCTCCGGCGCGCGGATGATCCGTGCCGTGGCATCGATGTCGTTGGCCAGCAGCCGGTCTTCGGTTGCGAACGGGATGTGAGCACGCAGCGCGGCGTGAGCCTGACGCAGCGGTCCCGAGGTCTGCAGGGGCTTGCGGAACTCCACTCCCTGGCAGGCCGCCAGGAACTCGATCGCGATGACGTTGAGACTGTTCCCGGCCATCGTCAGCGAACGGCGCGCACCATGCGTGGCCATGCTGACATGGTCCTCCTGGTTGGCCGATGTCGGAATGCTGTCAACGCTGGCCGGATGGGACAGCATGCGGTTTTCCGCGACCAGTGCCGCTGCCGTGACCTGCGCCATCATGAAGCCGGAGTTGACACCACTGTCCAGCGCCAGGAAGGGTGGCAGGCCACTCATCTTCGGATCCACCAGCAGCGCGATGCGTCGCTCGGCGATCGAGGCGACCTCCGCGCAGGCCAGTGCCAGGATGTCCGCGGCGAAAGCCACTGGCTCGGCGTGGAAGTTGCCACCGGAGAGCACCTCGCCGGTGCTTGAGAAAATGAGCGGATTGTCGGTCACGGCATTGGCTTCCGTGAGCAGTGTCTCCGCGGACTGCGTGATGAGGTCGAGGCAGGCGCCCATCACCTGGGGCTGGCAGCGCAGGGAATAGGGGTCCTGCACGCGCTCGCACGTGCGGTGTGACTCGCGGATCTCGCTGCCGGCCAGCAGGTCCCGGTACACCTGCGCCACCTGCGCCTGACCGGCGTGGCCGCGCAGGGCGTGGATCCGCGGATCAAACGGGGCATCACTCCCCTGGAGCGCATCGACCGAGAGCGCGCCACTGACCATCGCGGCGGCGAACGTGTCCTCGAGTTCGAACAGCGCAGCGAGCGCGAGAGCCGTGGAAACCTGGGTCCCGTTGAGCAGCGCCAGACCTTCCTTCGGTCCAAGCTCGAGTGGCGCCATGCCCGCCTGCGCGAACGCCTCGGCGGTTGAACGAATTTCCCCTTGTCGGCGTACCGAGCCCATTCCCAGAACGGACAGGGACAGGTGCGCGAGCGGCGCCAGATCACCGCTGGCGCCCACGGAGCCCTGTGCCGGCACGCAGGGAGTGAGGCCGGAGTTGATCAGCTTCTCGAGGAAGCGCGCGAGGGCCTCGCTGATGCCCGAGAAACCCCGCAGCAGGCTAGCCAGTTTCAGCACCAGGACGAGCCTGACGATGCGGTCATCGAGCAGCGGGCCGACGCCCGTGCTGTGGGAGAGGATGATGTTTCTCTGCAGCAGCGCGCGCTGCGAGGGCGGAATGCGAGTCTGTGCGAGCAGGCCGAATCCCGTGTTGATGCCGTAGGCGGGCGCTTCGCCCCCGGCCAGCTTCATGGTCGCCGCGTGCGACTGTCTGACCGCCTCGATGGCGCGCTCGTGGATCCGCACGGGAGTGGCTTCACGGTAGACCCGGCGCAGCTCATTCAAAGTCAGCGGCCGGGAGCCCAGTTCAAGCATCGCAGACGTGTTCATGAGGCGAGTTTACCGGCACGCACGATCGTGCGGCGTGGATTGAAACCGACCCAGTAGCCCAGCTCCTCGATGGCGCTGAGGTTCCAGACGACGAAATCCGCTATGCGACCGGCGGTCAGCGAACCGCGCTGCGCGGATTCGCCGAGCGCCTGGGCGGCGTGGCGTGTGACGCCAGCCAGCGCTTCCTCGGCCGTCAGACCGAAAAGGCGTGTGGCCATGCTCATCGCCAGCAGGAGGGAGGTTCCGGGCGCCGAGCCCGGATTGCAGTCGCTGGCGACGGCCATGCGCGCGCCCGCCGCACGGAAGGCGCCGACCGGTGGCTTGTGGCCTTCGGCCAGGCAGTAGAAGGCCACGGGCAACAGGACAGCCACGGTTCCCGCCGCGGCCAGCGCCGCTGCGTCCTGCGCGGTAGTGAACTCGAGGTGATCGCAGGAGAGCGCGTGGTAACGCGTGGCCATGCGCGAGCCGCCCATGTTGGAGAGCTGCTCGGCGTGCATCTTCACCCGGATGCCGAGCTTCGTCGCAGCCTGGAAGAGCTTCTCGGACTGTTCCAGGTTGAAGCCGATCGACTCGCAGAACACATCGACGGCATCCACCAGCCCTTCGCCGTGCAAAGTCGGCAGCCACTTATCCGACACGACACGGATGTAGTCGTCCGCCCGGCCCTTGTATTCCGGTGGCAGGGTGTGGGCCGCGAGGAAGGTCGTCTTCACCGTGACCGGGAACGAGCGGGCCAGGGCCCGGGCCGCGCGCAACATCTTGCGCTCATCCTCGAGAGTCAGACCGTAGCCGGACTTGATCTCGACCGTCGTGACACCTTCCGCCAGCAGAGAACGCAGTCGCGGCGCACTCTCATCGACCAGCTGCTGCTCGGAGGCGGCGCGAACGGCCCGCATGCTGGAGACGATGCCGCCGCCTGCCCGCGCGATCTCTTCGTAAGTGCGCCCGCGCAGCCGTTCGGCATACTCGGTTGCCCGCGTGCCGGCGAACACGAGATGGGTGTGACAGTCGATCAGGCCCGGGGTCACCCAGGCGCCACCCAGGTCGTGCACGTCCGCTGGCGCCTGCGCTCCCTGGAGCGCGGCGGCGGCGCCATCCTCGGGGCCGACCCACTCGATGCGGCCACCGCGGGTCAGCAGCGCGCCGCGTTCGAGGACCGTATGGGACTCATCGCAGGTCGCTATCCGTGCGTTGCGCCAGAGTGTCAGCGAGTCGGCCATGAGGTCACACCGCGTTGAGGAAGGGGAGATTCAATCCCTTCTCGCGCGCGCACTCGATAGCGGTGTCGTAGCCCGCATCGGCGTGCCGCATGACTCCGGTTCCCGGGTCGTTCCACAGGACACGCTCAATGCGTCGCGCCGCCGCCGGTGTGCCATCGCAAACGATGACCACTCCGGAATGCTGCGAGAATCCCATGCCCACGCCACCGCCGTGGTGGATCGAGACCCAGCTCGCGCCACTGGCTGTGTTGAGCAGCGCATTCAGCAGCGGCCAGTCCGAGACCGCGTCCGAGCCGTCACGCATGGCTTCGGTCTCGCGATTGGGGCTGGCCACCGAACCGGAATCGAGGTGGTCGCGCCCGATCACGACGGGGGCGCGCAACTCGCCACGCGCAACCATCTCATTGAACGCCAGGCCGAGCCGGTGCCGGTCGCCGAGTCCGACCCAGCAGATGCGGGCGGGCAGCCCCTGGAACTGGATGCGCTCGCGCGCCATGTCGAGCCAGTGGTGCAGGTGCTCATCGTTGGGCAACAGCTCCTTCACCTTCGCATCCGTGCGATAGATGTCTTCGGGATCTCCCGAAAGCGCGGCCCAGCGGAACGGGCCCATGCCGCGGCAGAACAGCGGCCGGATGTAAGCGGGTACGAAACCGGGGAAGGCGAACGCATCGCTGACCCCTTCCTCGAGCGCGACCTGGCGGATATTGTTGCCGTAGTCGAACACCGGCACGCCCTTGCGCTGGAATTCCAACATGGCGCGCACGTGCCTGGCCATCGAGCGGCGCGCTTCGGCGCTGACCTGTTTCGGGTCCTGCACGCGCAACCGGTCCCATTTCTCCAGACTCCAGCCTTCCGGCAGGTAGCCGTTCACGGGATCGTGCGCGGAAGTCTGATCGGTCACCGCGTCCGGGCGGATCCCCCGGCGCAGCAGTTCCGGCAGGATCTCGCAGGCATTGCCGAGCAGGCCCACCGAGATGGCGCGGCCACTCCTGCGAGCCTCTGCGAGGGTGGCGAGCGCCTCGTCGAGATTTCTCGCCTCGACGTCCAGGTAGCGCGTCTGCAGCCGCTTGGCCAGGCGCTCGGGCCGGCACTCGATGGCCAGCATGGAGGCGCCGGCCATCGTGGCGGCCAGCGGTTGCGCGCCGCCCATGCCACCCAAGCCCGCGGTCAGGATCCACTTGCCTGTCAGATTGCCGCCGAAGTGCTGCCGGCCCATCTCCACGAAGGTCTCGTAGGTGCCCTGTACGATGCCCTGGCTGCCGATGTAGATCCACGACCCGGCCGTCATCTGCCCGTACATCATCAGGCCCTTGCGGTCCAGCTCGTTGAAGTGGTCCCAGGTGGCCCAGTGCGGCACCAGGTTGGAGTTGGCGATCAGTACGCGCGGCGCATCCGCGTGCGTGCGGAACACGCCGACCGGCTTGCCGGACTGGATCAGCAGTGTCTCATCCTCGGCGAGACGCCTGAGGGTGGCGACGATCTGGTCGAACGCCTGCCAGTTGCGGGCCGCCTTGCCGATGCCGCCGTAGACCACCAGATCCTGCGGGCGCTCGGCCACTTCCGGATCGAGATTGTTGTGCAGCATCCGCAGCGCGGCCTCCGTGATCCAGTTGCGGCAGGTGAGAGTCGAGCCGCGCGGGGCGCGCAGGGCGGGGCGGGTGGCGTTGTCTGACACGGCGTTCTCCTCGAATGTGGCGTTGGTTTGTCGGGTGCAGCGCGGCGGCGTTCAGGCCGGCGCGCTGAAGGCACCGGTCAGTTCGTACCGGGAACCGGGGTGATAGAGATCGGCGATCGAGGCGATGCGTCCACCGGCCCACGTGCGTCGGCGGATCAGCAGACAGGCATCCTGCGGGTCCAGTTTCAGCATGCGGCGGGTCCTGCCGTCCGGAATGATGGCGCGCACGGTATGTTCGGCGCGCTGCAGCGGCGCTGCCTGCATCAGGAAATCGTGCGGTGTCATCCGCGTGAAATCGTTGTGCAGATAGCCGGCGACCACGGTTGGATTGACGTAACGATCCTCGACCTGCAGAGGCATGCCGCCTTCGAAATGGATGATCAGGGTGTGATCGAGCCGCGCACCCGGAGCGACCCCGCAGCGTTCAGCCAGCTCGCGCGGGGCGTTGACGGATTCGGCGCTGATGATCTTCGCTTCGTACCCATGCCCGCGGGCGCGGATCTCATCGGCGATACTGCGTACTTCGAGCGGATGGGAATGCACGCGCCGTTCGGCGACGAACGTGCCGACGCCGGCCACCCTGACCAGCACACCATCTGCGGCCAGCTCGCGCAGGGCGCGATTGGCGGTCATCCGGGCCACATCCAATTCCCGGACCAGCTCGTTCTCGGAGGGCACACGCTCTCCCGCCCGCAGGGTGCCGCCCGCGATCCGCGCCAGGATGAACTGCTTCACCTGCAGGTAACGGGCGGTGGCCTGGCTGGGCTGAGTCAATCGACACCTTCCGGGCCCGCGGGTAGCGGGGCCTGGCACGCGGGAGCACTCCGACCGGGCAGAGCTTCGCATGAATCCGGTCAACCTGTCTAGACAGGTATAACCTGGAGTACGCCTTGGGCGTCGTTGCAGGCGCTGCCGGGCTCTTGCGGGGGCCTCCCGGGCGGGTTTCGCTGCCGCGCGGGTTTGGGTAGAATGCGCGGCCCCGCGGGCCTCGGCCGTGGGGAACGGACGGCGGTGAACCACTGACGAGGGTGGTGACCGGACCCGAAGGTGCGCTGCGGCGTGCCGCCGGGCGTCCGCAGAGCTTGTCCCAGAAAGCCCCCCGAGGGGCTTTTTGTTTTTCTGATGGGCCTTGTGGCCCATTTTTGTTTGTAGCGGCGGGTAGTTGCGATGACGGTGACCTTGCGGGAGCGACTCATCGCCCTCATTGAGCCGGTGCTGACCCGGATGGGGTACGAGCTCGTGGAGCTCGAGTACGCCGCCGGACGCTCGCATGCCGTGGTGCGTCTGTTCATCGATCGGCCCGCAGGGGTGGGCGTGGATGACTGCGAGCGGGTGAGCCGTGCAACGGCTGCCCTGCTCGACGTGGAAGATCCGATTCCGTCCGCGTATACGCTGGAAGTGTCCTCGCCCGGCTTCGACCGCATCCTGCGGACGCCGGCGCACTTCGAGCGCTTCGCCGGCTCGCGGGTGTTCGTGGAACTGAAAGTGCCCCGCGAGGGTCGGCGTCGTTATACCGGGACGCTGCAGGCCGTGAACGATGCGGGGATCGAGCTCGAGGTGGATCGGCAGAAAGTGGCGGTGGCCTTCGGGGAAATTGGCAAGGCGCGTCTGGCGGGATGAGCCCGCGGGACGCGCGCCGGATGGTGGCAACGGGCGCTTGAGAGGTACGTGGTGAACAAGGAAATCCTGATGGTGGTCGATGCCGTCTCCAACGAGAAGGGTGTCGACAAAGAAGTGATCTTCGAGGCCCTCGAAGCTGCGCTCGCGTCCGCTACCCGCAAGAAGCACGGCGAGGAATGGGACGTGCGCGTCGCTATCGACCGCAAGAGCGGCGACTACGAGACCTTCCGCCGCTGGAAAGTGTTTGCCGACGATTCGACCGAGCTGGAAGTACCCGAGCGCGAGCTGCGCCTGGAAGACGGCCGTGACCTCGATCCGAATGTCGAGATCGGCGGCTTCGTCGAGCAACCGATGGAATCCGTCGGGTTTGGGCGCATCGCCGCACAACAGGCCAAGCAGGTCATCGTGCAGAAGGTACGCGAGGCCGAGCGTGCACAGGTCGTCGATGCCTATCGCGACCGCGTGGGCCAGCTGGTCAGTGGCGTGGTGAAGCGCGTTGACCGCAACGGCATCTACGTCGATCTGGGGAGCAACGCCGAAGGCTTCGTGCCGCGCACCGACATGATTCCGCGCGAGCAGGTCAAGCCGCAGGACCGCATCAAGGCTTTCCTCAAGGAAGTGCGCTCCGAGCCGCGTGGCCCGCAGCTGTTCCTCACCCGCACGGCCCCCGAGTTCCTCATCGAGCTGTTCAAGCTCGAAGTGCCGGAGGTCGGCCAGGGACTGATCCAGATCCTCGGTGCGGCCCGCGATGCGGGTGTGCGCGCCAAGATTGCAGTGCGCAGCAACGATCCGCGCATCGATCCGGTCGGTGCCTGCGTCGGCATGCGCGGATCGCGCGTGCAGGCGGTCTCGAACGAGATCGCCGGCGAGCGCGTGGACATCATTCCCCACGACGAGAATCCCGCCCAGTTCGTGATCAACGCCATGTCACCAGCGGAGGTCATGAGCATCGTGGTGGACGAAGACTCGCACAGCATGGACATCGCGGTGTCGGAGGAGAAGCTGTCGCAGGCCATCGGCCGCGGTGGCCAGAACATCCGCCTCGCCAGCCAGCTGACGGGCTGGGACCTGAACGTGATGACCGAGTCCGACGCTGAAGCCAAGAGCGAGACCGAAGCGAAGGAGCTGGTGCAGAACTTCATGAAGCAGCTCGACGTCGATGAGGATGTCGCGACGATCCTGGCGCAGGAAGGCTTCTCGACCATCGAGGAGATCGCCTACGTGCCGCAGGCCGAGCTGGCGGCCATCGAGGAGTTCGACGAGGACATCGTCAAGGAACTGCGCAATCGCGCGCGCGACGTGTTGCTCACGCAGGCCATCGCGAGCGAGGAGAGCCTCGATCAGTCGATGCCGGCGGACGACCTGTTGCTGCTGGAAGGGATGAGCCCCGATCTGGCGCTCGCTCTCGCACGTCGTGGCGTGCGGACGCGCGAGGATCTGGCGGAGCAGTCCGTGGATGATCTGGCGGACATTGAAGGGCTCGCTGCCGAGGAGGCGGGCAAACTCATCATGACTGCGCGCGCTCCGTGGTTCGAGGCGAGCCATTGAGCGAGGACGGGATATGGCAGAAGTAACGGTTTCCCAATTCGCCGAAGTCCTCAAGGTCCCGGTGGACCGGCTGCTCGTGCAGCTGGACCAGGCCGGAATCAAGGTTGACGGCCCGGACGATCGCATCAGCGACGATGCGAAGCTCGAGCTGCTGACGCATCTGCGTCGCAGCCACGGCAGTGGCGAAGGCGGCGACGCCGCGCCGCGCAAGATCACCCTCAGGCGCAAGACCCAGAGCGAGCTGAAGCTCGCGAGCGCCCAGGGCCGTGCGCGCACGGTGAATGTCGAGGTCCGCCGGCAGCGCACTTACATCAAGCGCGACGTGCTGGAGGAACAGGCACGCCAGCAGCAGGACGAGATCGACGCCAAGCGGCGCGAGCAGGAAGAAGCCGTCCGGCGTGAGACCGAGCGGGTCGAGAACGAGCGTCGCGAGCGCGAACGACTCGAGTCCGAGAACCGTCGGCGCCTGGAAGAGGAACAGGCCAAGAGGAAAGCGCAGGAAGACGCGCGCCGGCAGGCCGAAGAACGTGCCCGTGAGGATGCCGAGCGCCGCGAGCGCGAGCGCGAAGAGCAACTCCAGCAGCAGCAGAA
>DATKLO010000155.1:0-4871 GCA_035542375.1 Steroidobacteraceae bacterium
CTGATGGGCGCGGTGGACCAGATCCGCGAGGACCTGCGGGTGCGCCTCAAGGAGCTGCGGGAGGCGGGCAAGCTGCTCGAGGCGCAAAGGCTCGAGCAGCGCACGATGTTCGACATGGAGATGATCAAGGAAGTGGGCTACTGCGCCGGCATCGAGAACTACTCGCGGTATCTGTCGGGGCGCTCGGAGGGCGAGCCGCCGCCGTGCCTGTTCGACTATCTGCCGTCGAATTCCCTGCTGATCATTGATGAGAGCCACCAGACGATCCCGCAGCTGGGCGCCATGTACCGCGGCGACCGCTCGCGCAAGGAAGTGCTGGTGGAGTACGGGTTCCGTTTGCCATCGGCGCTGGACAACCGCCCGTTGAAGTTCGAGGAGTGGGAACGACTCGCGCCGCAGATGATCTTCGTCTCTGCGACACCGGGCCACTACGAGGCGGCTCACGCCGCTCAGACGGTCGAACAGGTGGTGCGGCCGACGGGACTCGTGGACCCGGAAGTGGAAGTCCGGCCCGTGGGGACGCAGGTGGACGATGTGCTGTCCGAGATCAACAAGCGTGTCGAACTCAACGAGCGCGTGCTGATCACCACCCTCACCAAGCGGATGGCCGAGGATCTGACGGAGTATCTGCATGAGCATGGCGTGCGTGTGCGCTATCTGCACGCCGATATCGAAACCGTGGAGCGAACCGAAATCATCCGCGATCTGCGCCTGGGCAAGTTCGATGTGCTGGTGGGCATCAACCTGCTGCGCGAGGGCCTGGACATGCCCGAGGTGTCGCTGGTGGCCATCCTGGATGCGGACAAGGAGGGTTTCCTGCGGTCGGACAACTCGCTGATCCAGACCATCGGGCGTGCGGCCCGGCACATCAACGGCAGGGCGATCCTGTATGCCGACAGGGTGACCGGCTCGATGCAACGCGCGATCGATGAGACCAGCCGCCGACGGCACAAGCAGATCGAATACAACACCCTGCACGGCATCACGCCGCGCGGCATCCAGAAAGCCGTGGCCGACATCATGGAAGGGGCGCGCTCCTCTTCGGCCGTGCCCGGCCGCAAGAAGGGCGGCAAGGCAAGCGATGCCGCCTCCGCGGCGGATCTCAGCCCGGGCGCGCTCGTGCGCCAGATCAAGAAGCTCGAGGCCGAGATGCACAAGCGCGCGCGCAACCTCGAATTCGAGCAAGCCGCGCGGGTGCGCGATGAGATCGAGCGCCTGCGCCAGCTCGAGCTGGGATTGCCGGCGCCTGGACGGGTCGCCGCGCACTCCTGAGCGACTTCACAAGGGCCGCCGCGCATTCCTGAGCGGCTTCACAAGGGCCGCCCCGCATTCCCAAAGCGCCTACACCGCATTCGTAAGTACTTGGCGGGCTTGAGTTTAGCTTGCTTAGCCCGGCGCGCTCTTGTATCGTTCGCGGCCCCGGGGACGCGGGCGGCGAGGCCCGGTCCTTCGCCCGCGCAACCGTATCCAGGCGCGTAGCTCAGTGGTAGAGCACCACCTTGACATGGTGGTGGTCGGTGGTTCGATCCCACTCGCGCCTACCATTTTTTAAGGCTTGAATCCTCATGCCAGTCGTGACGCTGCCGGATGGCAGCCAGCGCCAGTTCGATCAACCCGTGAGCGTGGACGAGCTCGCTGGCAGCATTGGCCCGGGCTTGCGCAAGGCCGCGCTCGCTGGTCGCGTGAACGGCAAGCTAGTGGACACCTCGTTCGTGATCGCGAGCGACTCCACGGTCGCCATCGTGACCGACAAGGACCCCGACGGCCTCGAGGTCATTCGCCACTCGACCGCGCACCTGCTGGCCCAGGCCGTGAAGCAGTTGTTTCCCGAAGCGCAGGTGACCATCGGTCCGGTCATCGAGGACGGCTTCTACTACGACTTCGCCTACAAGCGCCCCTTCACCACTGAGGATCTGGCGGCCATCGAGGCGAAGATGCAGGAGCTGGCCAAGGCCGACCAGAAGGTGACCCGGCGCGTGCTGACGCGCGATGAGGCGGTGCGCTTCTTCAAACACCACGGCGAGCTGTACAAGGC
Organism: Steroidobacteraceae bacterium; assembly: GCA_035542375.1. GTDB lineage: Bacteria > Pseudomonadota > Gammaproteobacteria > Steroidobacterales > Steroidobacteraceae > 13-2-20CM-66-19. Next base: position 2,036 of record DATKLO010000155.1, read on the forward strand.
GGAGATCATCGCCGCCATCCCGGACAAGGATGAGATCAGCCTGTACGGGCAGGGCGATTGGGTGGATCTGTGTCGCGGTCCGCACGTGCCTTCTACCGGCAAGCTCAAAGCGTTCAAGCTGACCAAGGTCGCCGGCGCCTACTGGCGCGGTGACTCGCGCAACGAGATGCTGCAGCGGATCTACGGCACCGCCTGGGCCGACAAGAAGCAGCTGGACGAATACCTGCACCGGCTCGAGGAGGCCGAGAAGCGCGACCACCGCCGCATCGGCCGCGAGCTCGACCTGTTCCACCTGCAGGAGGAGGCCCCCGGGGCGGTGTTCTGGCATCCCAGGGGCTGGCTCGTGTTCCAGACCCTGATCGGCTACATGCGCCAGCGCCAGGCCGCAGCCGGTTATGAGGAGGTCAGCGCGCCGGAACTGATGGACGCGAGCCTGTGGAAGCAGTCCGGGCACCTGGAGAAGTTCGGCGAAAACATGTTCCTGACGCAGACCCCCGATGAGCGGGTCTTCGCCATCAAGCCCATGAACTGCCCCGGGCACGTGCAGATCTTCAAGCACGGCCTGCGCAGCTACCGGGAGCTGCCCATCCGCCTGGCGGAGTTCGGCAAGGTGCACCGTTATGAGCCATCGGGGGCACTGCACGGGCTGATGCGCGTCCGGGCGTTCACGCAGGACGATGCCCATGTCTTCATCACGGAGGAGCAGATCACCGCCGAATGCGTGGCCATCACCCGGCTGATCCTGGATATCTACCGGGATTTCGGCTTCGAGGACCTGCGCATCAAGTTCGCCGACCGGCCGCCCAAGCGGGTCGGGTCGGATGAGGTCTGGGACCGGGCGGAGGAGGCCCTGAAGGAGGCCTCCCGGGCCGCCGGTATCCAGTACACGCTGAACCCGGGCGAGGGGGCCTTTTACGGCCCGAAACTCGAGTTCGTGCTGCGCGATGCCATTGGACGGGACTGGCAGTGCGGCACCCTGCAGGTGGACCTGAACCTGCCCGGGCGCCTGGGGGCCCACTACATCGACGAGCACAGCGCCAAGCGCACGCCCGTCATGCTGCACCGGGCGATTTTCGGCTCCCTGGAGCGCTTTTTGGCCATCCTGCTCGAGCACCATGCCGGGCGGCTGCCGGCCTGGCTGACCCCGGTACAGGCGGTGGTGATGAGCATCACGGACCGGCAGGACGAATATGTTCGCAGTGTTACGGAAACCCTGAAAAATCAGGGCTTTCGCGTTGAGTTCGACTTGCGCAACGAGAAAGTCGGCTTTAAGATTCGCGAGCACACGCTGCAGCGGGTGCCGTATCTATTGGTCGCGGGCGACAAGGAAGTGGCCGCAAATCTACTGTCAGTGCGCACAAGAAGCGGCAAGGATCTGGGCACGATGTCACCCCAGGCGTTCGCGGAACGTCTGCGCATCGAGCTCGACAGCCGCGGGCGCCAGACGTTGGAGGGTTGACGCATCGCCAGTGCAACGAAGCGCGTACGGCGCAATGAGGACATCACTTCACCGCAGCTGCGTGTAATCGCAGCTGACGGCTCGCAGGCTGGTGTCATGTCACGGTACGACGCGCTGCAGATGGCGCTCGCTGCCGAGTTGGATCTCGTGGAAGTGTCCCCGACGGCCGAGCCGCCGGTGGTACGGATCATGGATTACGGGAAGTTCCTGTTCGAAGCGAACAAGAAAGCCCACTCGGCCAAGCGGAAGCAGAAGCAGATTCAGGTCAAGGAAGTGAAGTTTCGTCCCGGTACGGGCGAGGGGGATTACCAGATCAAGCTGCGTAATCTCATCCGCTTCCTGACCGAGGGTGACAAGGCCAAGGTAACCCTGCGGTTCCGTGGCCGGGAAATGGTGCACCAGGACATCGGTCGCCGGCTCCTCGATCGGGTTTCCACCGACCTCGCCGCCCACGGCGTGATCGAGCAGAACCCGCTCATGGAGGGCAAGCAGATGATCATGGTCTTCGCACCGAAAAAGAAGTAACCGCGGTGCGCGCCGCAAGGCGCGCGTCACGGTTCGCCCGCAAGCGGTCTCCCGTGAGGGAGGCTTGTGAGCGGTGGCTATAGCAACAGGAGTCGAACTGTGCCCAAGTTGAAAACCAACCGGGCCGCGGCCAAGCGTTTTCGCAAGACAGCGAAAGGCTTCAAGCGGTACTCGGCCAATCGCCGCCACAACCTCGGTCACAAGGACCGCAAGGTGAAGCGCCACGCGCGTTCCGGCGGATCCAGCCTCGTCCACGAAAGTGATGTCGGGCGTATCACCCAGCTTCTGCCGCATCACAAATAAGAGGACGCCATGGCTAGAGTAAAACGTGGAGTGACGGCCGGGCGCCGCCACAAGAAGGTTCTTGGCAAGGCGAAGGGCTACTACAACGCCCGCCGGAAGGTCTATCGCGCCGCCAAGCAGGCTGTCATCAAGGCCGGCCAGTATGCATATCGCGACCGTCGCGCGAAGAAGCGTGAGTTCCGCGCTCTGTGGATCGCGCGAATCAATGCCGCAGCGCGTCTGCACGGTCTGTCCTACAGCCGCATCATCAACGGTCTGCTGAAGGCCGGTGTCGACATCGATCGCAAGATGCTCGCAGACCTGGCGGTGCACGATGCGGCCGCGTTCGGCGTCATCGCGCAGCAGGCGAAGTCCGCTCTGGGAATCGCGTGATGAAGCGGTGCGGGTGCCACCCGCCCGCATGTCGCAAGGGGCGCAGTCCGCGCGGACTGGCAGCCACCTTCGGCAGTTGAATGAGGGCACACGGTCGTGAGCGACCTGAGTTCCCTCGTTCAGCAAGCGCTCGACGAGGTCACTGGGTGCGGTGACCTCGCGGCGCTGGATGAGGCG
>DATKLO010000156.1:0-21982 GCA_035542375.1 Steroidobacteraceae bacterium
TGCGGCAATTGCAGCGGACACCGGACTCTAGCGCCGGCACCAGGCGGATTTGGCCGGCTTGCCTGCCGGGGAATCGATCAGCGCTTGGTTCGATTCCGGACCGCTTCCAGGCCCACGCGCGCATCGCTCAGGCGGAAACCCAGGAACTCCAGCGCCAGCGAAGTATCGAAACTCGGTCCCGCGAGCCGCAGCCAGTTGTTCAGGGCGTGCTTGGTCCAGCGCGTGGCGGTAGCGCTGCCCTGTGCAAGACCCGTCGCAACCTTGAGGGCCGTCGGATAGACCTCGTCATCGGCAACACAGCGCGCCACCAGGCCGATGCGCTCGGCCTCCTCGCCCATCAGTGGCTCGTTGGTGAGCAGGTAGTAACGCGCCTTCGCCAGACCGCACAGCAGCGGCCAGATGATGACCGAGTGGTCACCGGCAGCGACGCCGAGTCGCGTGTGGCCGTCGATGATCCTTGCATCCCGGCCGGCGATGGCGATGTCGGCGAGCAGCGCCACGGCCAGGCCCGCCCCGACCGCGGCGCCACGGATGGCGGACACGACAGGCTTGGAGCAGTTGATGAGGTTGTAGACCAGATCGCTGGCTTCCTTCCACACCCTCACGAGGGTTGCCTCGCTGGCGATCATGTCCTCGATCAGCGAGAAATCCCCACCCGAGGAGAAGTGCTTGCCGGCCCCGCGCACGAGCACCGCCCGCACCGACTCATCGATGTCGATATCGCGCCAGATCTGCGCGAGCTCCCGATGCGTGTGGGCATCGGCCGCATTGAGGCGCTCCGGACTGGAAATGACGATCTCGAGCACCCCGGCGGCGGGGGACTCGAACCGGAGACTGGGGTAACGGGCACGCCAGCTCTCCGGCGTCACGGGGGCACCCGGGGGAATGGCCTCAGGCATCCGGCACGCTCTTCTCGCTGACCATGGTCAGCACATCATAGCTGGCGACGATCTCGCCGCTCTGGTTGCTGATCTCGGTGTCCCAGCGTACCTCGCCGAATCCCTTCTCGGCACGCAATGACTTCTCCTTGCACGTCAGACGTACCCGGATCCGGTCGCCGGGTTTCACCGGCTTGGTGAAGCGCAGGCCATCGATCCCGTAGTTGGCCAACACGGGCCCGAAAGGGGGGTCCACGAACAGCCCGGCCGCGGCGGAGATCAGGAAGTACCCATGCGCGACGCGTCCGCCGAACAGCGGGTTGCGACGCGCGGCCGCCTCATCCATGTGGGCGTAGAAGTAATCTCCTGACAGGGCGGCGAAGCGCTCGATGTCCTCCAGGGTCACTTCCCGCTCGCCCGAATTGAAGGTATCGCCAATCATCAAGGCGCCGAAGGGTTTGCGGAAGGGATGCACGCCGGGATCGAGCTGGCGTGCCCCCTTGACCCAGCGGCCGGTCACGGCCGCGATGACATCCGGGGTACCCTGCACAGCGGTGCGCTGCATGTAATGCAGCACGCCACGGATACCACCCAACTCCTCGCCTCCGCCCGCACGACCCGGTCCGCCGTGCACCAGGTGCGGCAGTGGCGAGCCATGTCCCGTGGACTCCTTCGCGCAGTGCCGGTTGGCGACCAGGATTCGGCCGTGATAGGGCGCAAGTCCGAGCACCAGGCGCCTGGCGACCGCATCGTCCGCCGTGAACACCGAGCCGGCGAGACTTCCGCCGCCGCGGCGCGCAATGTCGATTGCGGAATCCAGATCTTCATACGGCAGCAGGGTGCAAACGGGCCCAAACGCCTCCACCGTGTGCACATCCCGGGCAGCACCGGCGTCCCGGCAATGCAGCAGCGTCGGTGTCATGAACGCGCCCCTGTCGGCATCGGCGCCGACGATGCTCTGCTCCGCGCCGGCACCAAAGATCACCTCGGCTTCGCGCTGCAGTCGTGACAGCTGCTCGCGTACCTCACGGCGTTGCGCGAGGGATGCCAGCGGACCCATGCGAACCTGCTCGAGGCGCGGGTCCCCGATGACGACTTTGCCAAGGGCCGTGCGCAGGGCGTCCACGACGTCTCCGACCAGAGCACGGGGCACAATCGCCTTGCGGATGGCTGTGCATTTCTGGCCCGCCTTGACCGTCATCTCGCGCGACACCTCGCGCACGAACAGATCCAGTTCGGGCGCGCCACCGGCGGCATCGGGACCCAGAATGGAGGAATTCAGCGAATCGGTTTCCGCGGTGAAGCGCACCGCGTTGGCAATGATTGTCGGATGCTGACGCAGCTTGTGTGCTGTGCCAGCCGAGCCGGTGAACGAGACCACATCCTGACAGGTCAGATGATCGAACAGGTCACCCACGCCACCGCAGATGAGCTGGAGCGACCCTTCGGGGAGGATCCCCGTATCGATTATCCGTCGCACGACACGCTCGGTCAGATACGAGGTGGCCGTGGCGGGTTTGACGATGGAGGGCACCCCGGCCAACAGCGTCGGCGCAAGCTTCTCCAGCATGCCCCACACCGGAAAGTTGAACGCGTTGATATGGACCGCTGCGCCTTCGAGCGGCACGTAGATATGCTGGCCGACGAAGGAGCCACCCTTGGAGAGGGCCTCGACCTGCCCGTCAACATAGACCTGGCTGTTGGGGAGTTCGCGGGTACCCTTGCTGGCGTATACGAACAGTGTCCCGATGCCGCCATCGATATCGATCCAGGAGTCAGTCTTCGTGGCTCCCGTCGCGTACGAGAGAGCATACAGCTCGTCCTTCAGCTCGCTCAGCGCTCTGGCGAGACCCTTGATGAGGCCGGCCCGCTCGTGGAAGGACATCCTGCGCAGATTCGGTCCGCCCACGCGGCGCGCGTGCTCGAGCATCGCCCGATAGTCGAGGCCCTCGGCGGTGGCGTTGGCGATGACGAGGCCGGTGGTGGCATCGCGCAAGGCTACTTCATTGCCCTTGCCCGTGTACCAGCGCCCCGCGGCATAACTCTGTAATTGCATGAACCCGTCTCTCCTGCGCGGCCCGTCACAGCACGGTGCCGCTGATCCGATGCGAGCGGCCCCTGAACAGCGCGATCCGCTCGCCGCGCTGATTGGTGACCGTGATTTCATAGAGCCCGCTGCGGCCGCTGCGCCAGAGCTCAGCGGCCACCGCGGTCAGCTCATCCCCTTCGAAGGACGGCGCCAGGAAATCGATCGAGGCGGCAGCCGCCACGGTGTTGTCGTTGTGCGAGTTGCACGAGAAAGCGAACGCACTGTCGGCCAGCGTGAATACCAGACCGCCGTGACAGATCCTGTGACCGTTGACCATGTCGGGGCGGACGATCATGCGCACGGTCGCACGACCCGGCGCCACCTCGACGATGCGCATGCCCAGACCCTGCGATGCCCGGTCGCGCACATACAACGACTCCACGGCCCGTTCCGCCAGCGCCTGCGCGGATTCGGGCCCCGCACTCGAACCGCTGACGTCAGACGTGTTGCACTGCCGGCTCATCGGTTTCAACGCCCTGTGAAGTTGGGGCTGCGCTTCTGGGTAAAGGCCGCGACGCCCTCGGCGTAGTCGGCCGAATAACCCAGTTCCCGCTGATAATCCCGTTCCACATCCAGCTGCTGTTCCAGCGAGCGCCCCCAGCTCTCGTACAGCGCCTGCTTGGTCCGCGCCAGTCCGCGTGTCGGGGCGGCAGCGAGCTGCGTCGCGAGACTGTCGACAGCCGGGGCGAATTCCGCATCGTCCACGCACCGCCAGATCAGGCCCCACTGGGCTGCCTGTTCCGCCGTGAGCTTGTCGCCCAGCAGGGCCAGTCCCATGGCCCGCGCCGTGCCCAGCAGCCGAGGCAGAAACCACGTGCCGCCCGAATCCGGGACCAGCCCGAGACGGCAGAACGCCTGCACGAAACTCGCCGACCGCGCGGCGATCACCAGGTCGCACGCCAACGCTATGTTGGCTCCCGCGCCCGCGGCCACGCCGTTGATCGCGCCGATCACGGGAATGGGCAACTCGCGCAATCCGAGCACGAGTGGTCTGTAGTTTTTCTCGATGGACTCTCCGAGATCGACCGCGGCACCACCGGGGGCCACCGCGCGATCACCCAGATCCTGGCCTGCGCAAAACCCCCGCCCCGCACCGGTCAGGACCAGAACACGCGCTGTGGTATCCGCGCGCACGGCCGCGAGCGCCTCACGCACTTCGCCGTGCATCGCTGTATTGAAGCTGTTCAGTCGGTCAGGCCGGTTCAGGGTCAGGCGCGCCACGCCCGCGCTGACCTGGTAGGCAATGTGCTGGTACGTCACTGCAACTCCTGCCTCAATTTGGATAGGACGCCTTGCCGGACGAGACAGCCGCCACTCAGGTCCTACTTCTCGTCGTAGTCCAGTTCGAGCGTGGGTGTCTTCACCCGCGCCTGGCAGGCGAGAATGTACCTCTGCTCGACTTCCCAGTCCTCGAGCGCATAGTTCACGGCCATCTCCACCTCGCCCCGCACAACCTTCGTGCGGCAAGTGGAGCACACGCCCGCGCGACATGAGAAAGGCAGGTCGAGGCCGGAACGCGCTGCCGCATCCAGCACGGTCTCATCGCCCCGGCGCATCGTGAAGGTTCGCCGGCGACCATCCATCAGCACCGTCACTTCGCAGGAATCGGCGGCTCCCGCATCCGAGGGTAACCGTGCGGGGGTGGCCGAAGGCGCTGAGGATGGGGCTCGAGCCGATGCGCCCGACGGTGCCGAGGCTGGAGTCGATGCGGCTGACGGCCTCACGCCTGGAGCCGCCGCGGCCGACAGCGCCGGGGATGGAGCCTCGGCAGCTTCCACGCGAAAGTGCTCGCCATGGATGCGCTCGGCATTGACCTTGAGTTCCCGCAGCGCACCGCTGACCTGCTCTATCATGTCGCCGGGTCCGCAGACGAAGAACTCCGCGACGCTGTCCACCTCGAACAGCGAGCGCGCCAATTCGCGGACACGCGCCGCATCGATCCGGCCGTTGTACAACTCAACTTCCTGAGGCTCGCGGCTCATGATGAAGTGCAGCGCCACTCGGTCGAGGCAGAGATCCTTGAGCGCGAGCAATTCCTCCAGGCACATCGTGCGTGCGGTGCTGCTGTTGCCGTAGAAGAGGATGAATCGCGCGACGGGGTCGGACTGCAGCAGCGATCGGGCGATCGACAGAACCGGCGTGATACCACATCCCGAGGCGAATCCGACATACGTGTGCCATTTGCCGGATGTGGCGGTAACCCCCTGACGCGGTGTCAGGCTGCCGTTGGGCGGCAGAACGTCGATGGTGTCGCCGATCCGGGCTTCCTCGGCCAGGTGGCGCGACATGCGGCCCCGCTCATGGACGCGCGCCACGATGCGCAGCGGCCATTCCCCCGGCGGATTGATCAGTGAATAAGTGCGGCGCGCTTCCTCTCCGCCGAGTTCCGCGCGCAGCACCACGTGTTGACCGGGTAGCCCCGTGTATTCGCCGCGCAGCTCTTGCGGCACTTCGAGCGCGACCGCGACGGCGTCCTCAGCGTCGGGCTGCACTTCGACGATCCTGAGCGAATGAAATTTCAGCATGGGCTCACAGACACTTGAAGTAGTCGAAGGGCTCCAGGCAGGCGCCACAGCGATAATGGGCCTTGCAGGGAGTCGAACCGAATTCACTCACCCGCTGCGTGTCGGTGCTGCCGCAACGCGGGCACGCGACGTTCGGCGCCTGAAACAGGTGCCGCGGACGATTCACCGGCTTTTCCGGCGGAGCGATGCCGAATGCGGTGAGTTTCGTGCGTCCCGCGGGAGTCAGCCAGTCGCTCGTCCACGGTGGCGAGAGCACCTCGTCGAGAACGGCGCCCGTGAATCCGGCCTCATCGAGCGCTTCCCGCACGGACTGGCGAATCACTTCCGTGGCCGGACAACCCGAATAGGTGGGTGTGATGCCCACATGAAGCGCAGCATCCGTACCCGTGCCGACGTTGCGGACGTAACGCACGATTCCCAGATCGACCACACTCAGCACCGGGATTTCGGGATCCGGAACGCTCTCCAGAACCTGCCATACCCTTCGCTCGGGGTCGGTCGGCCGCGCCCCTGAACTGGCGTCGGCGGGAGTCGGTGCGATGGAGACTGACATGATCGGAGCAGCCGTGGCGCCCTTACCAGCGCGCGCCCGGATAGGTGCGCTGCAGGTGCTGCATCTCGGCCAGCATGTGCCCGAGGTGCTCGGTATGGACACCCCGCTTGCCATGCCAGGGATAGGTCACGGCCGCGGGGCGCCTCAGGGTCGCTTCACCCAGAATCTCATCGATGCGCGCCGACCAGCGCGGCTGCAGCTCACTGAGTCTCGGCGCCACACCCGAGGCGGCAAGGTCATGATCGACCTGATCCGCGGTGAAGAATTCATCCGTGAAACGCCACAGCTCATCCAGCGAGCGCTGCACGCGTCGATGACTGTCCTCCGTGCCATCCCCGAGGCGCACCAGCCAGCTGCTGCTGAAGCGCAGGTGGTAGCGAGTTTCTTTCAGCGCCTTGCCCGCGATGCTCGCGAGCCGGGTGTCCGTCGAGGCGGTCAGCGCCTCGTACGTCTCCAGCTGCCAGGCATCGAGCAGAGTCTGGCGCACGATGGTATGGCCGAAGTCGCCGTTGGGCTGCTCGGCCAGAGTCAGATTGACGAACTCGGGCGCATCGCGCAGGAATGCCAGGGCATCCTCGTCGCGACCACGCCCTTCGATCTCGCCCGCGTAGGTCAGCAGCAACCGCGCCTGCCCGATCAGATCGAGCGACAGGTTGGCCAGTCCAAGGTCTTCCTCGATGGCCGGAGCATGCCCGACCCACTCACCCAGGCGCTGACCCAACACCAGGCTGGTATCTCCCAGGCGCAGCAGATAACGGAAGCGCTCCTGCGATAAAGACGGCACGCTCACAGGTTCTTGACCTCGTCAGGAATCGTGTAGAAGGTCGGGTGCCGGTACACCTTGTCCCTGGCCGGCTCGAACAGTGCGTCGGAATCCGCCGGGTCGGAAGCGATGACGTCGCTCGAACGCACGACCCAGATACTCACTCCCTCCTGGCGGCGCGTGTACACATCGCGCGCATGATCGATCGCCATGTTCGCATCGGCGGCATGAAGACTGCCGACGTGCTTGTGCTCGAGTCCCGAGCGCGAGCGGATGAAGACTTCGTAGAGTGGCCAGTCGTTTGCCATTGTCCTACCCTCAGGCAGCCTGCGCGGCCCGCGCGCGCTGCTTGTCAGCGTGGGCCGCGGCGGCTTCACGCACCCAACGTCCGTCATGTTGCGCAGCGCGTCGCGCCTCGAGCCGCTCCCGGTTGCAAGGCCCGTTGCCCTTGAGCACCGCCTGGAACTCGCCCCAGTCGATCTCACCGAACTGGTAATGCCCCGTGGCCTCGTCCCAGCGCAGTTTCGGGTCGGGAATGGTCAGTCCCAGGAACTGCGCCTGCGGCGCGGTGATATCGATGAACTTCTGCCGCAGCTCATCGTTGGTGAAACGCTTGATCTTCCAGCGCATCGACTGCGCGGTGTGCTGCGAGGTGGCATCGCTCGGGCCGAACATCATGATCGACGGCCACCACCAGCGATTCAGCGCGTCCTGGGCCATGGCGCGCTGCTCGGAAGTGCCGCGGGCCAGCGTCAGCATGATCTCGAAGCCCTGCCGCTGGTGAAAACTCTCCTCCTTGCAGATGCGCACCATCGCCCGCGCATACGGACCGTAGGAGCAGCGGCAGATCGGGATCTGATTCATGATGGCCGCGCCATCGACCAGCCAGCCGATCGCCCCGATGTCCGCCCAGGTCAGCGTCGGGTAGTTGAAGATGCTCGAATACTTGGCGGCCCCCGTCAGCAGTTGCTCGAGCATCTGCTCGCGGCTGATGCCCAGGGTTTCGGCGGCGCTGTACAGGTACATGCCGTGGCCGCCCTCATCCTGCACCTTGGCGATGAGGACCGCCTTGCGGCGCAGGGTCGGCGCACGCGTGATCCAGTTGCCCTCCGGCAGCATGCCCACGATCTCGGAGTGCGCGTGCTGGGAGATCTGCCGGATCAGCGTGTGCCGATAGGCATCGGGCATCCAGTCCTTGGGTTCGATCTTCTCGTCGGCGTCCACCTTCCCCTGGAAATGCGCTTCGAGCGCGGCCGTATCGGCCGCCGTGATATGCAGGCTTTCCTTGCCCAGCGAATCCAGACCCTGAGTGTACATGCCCCGCTCCGACCGGCCCGCGATCCAGAGAATGTGACACAAGAATAGATCAATTGCAAAATATTTTGTGTCACAATAACCGTACCCCGGGAATATCCCTGAAATGGCCGCGAACCCTCGTACCCGCAACCAAACCGCTTCCGGTGACGCTCTGCAGGCCACGCGCGACCTGCTGCGCCGCTTCCGCAGCCAGCGGCCCCTGCGCGGGGGATCATTGCTGGTAACGATATTCGGCGATGCGATCGCGCCGCGCGGGGGCGCTGCCACCCTGGGAAGCCTGATCCGGCTCGCGGCCCCCTTCGGACTGACCGAACGACTGGTCCGCACATCGATGGCACGACTGGCGCAGGATGGCTGGCTCGTGGCGCGCCGCGACGGCCGTCTGAGTGAGTACGGCCTGACCCCAGGTGGCTCGCAGCGATTCGCGGAGGCGACCCACCGCATCTACGGCCAGGCACCAGCTTCCTGGGACGGCCGGTGGACCCTGCTGATCGCCCCGGGCCCGAGCGGCGAGCGCCGCGAGAGGATCCGCCAGGAGCTGCGCTGGCTGGGCTTCGGCGAGATCGCTCCGGGCGTGTACGCCCATCCGGGCTGTTCGCTCGAGCAGGCGCGCCTGTGGTTGCGGGAGATTCCCGGCGCAACCGCCGGCACGCTGTTGAGCAGCTCGAGCGGTGAGCTGGCGGCGGACAGGCGGCTCGTGGCGGCGGGATGGGATCTGCAGGAGCTCACCCGCCGCTACCGGCGATTCCTGGACGCCTTCGGCCCGGTGGAGTCGGCCATGGCCTCGCGGGCCGGCTCCACCGCGCCCGAACCCCAGTCCTGTTTCGTGATCCGTACACTGCTGATTCACGACTACCGCAAGATCCACTTGCAGGACCCGCTGCTACCGCCTGCGCTGCTGCCACCCGAATGGGTCGGCGCGGTCGCCTACGATTTGTGTCGCAGCCTGTATGCACGGGTGTTTGCCGGCGCCGAGGAATTCCTCTCGAACACGGCCAGCACCCTGGAACAGCCTCTGCCTGCGGCGGACACCGCGGCGTATGAGCGTTTCGGCGGAATCCAGCGCGCCATCGGCGCAATCCACTCGGCCAGACTGCCGCAACCGGAGTCACCACGATGAGTGCCATCCAGCCGACCGTGACCTGGTACTTTGACTTCATCTCGCCGTATTCGTACCTGGCACAGCACACTCTGCGGCAGTTGCCTGCGGACACGGTGGTGCAGCGTGAGCCGGTACTGTTCGCCGGCATGTTGAATCACTGGGGCCAGAAGGGGCCGGCGGAGATCGTGCCGAAGCGACAGTGGACCTACCGATCCTGTCTGTGGCTGGCGCACAAGTACGGCGTACCCTTGCGCATGCCAGCCGCTCACCCGTTCAATTCCCTGCCCTATCTGCGACTCGCGATTGCCGCGGGCAAGAGCGCAGTGGCGATCGAAAAGATCTTCGCCGCATTGTGGACTACAGGTGCAGACCCCGCCGATCCCCGCCTGCTGACTGAACTGACCCGCACGCTCGATATCGATCCGGCGCGCCTGGCCGAGCCCGCCGTGAAGAACGCACTGCGTGAAGCAACGCAACGTGCGGTCGAAGGGGGTGTCTTCGGAGTGCCGAGCCTCGTGGTGCGCGGCCAGGTGTTCTGGGGCGCGGATTCGGTCGATTTCGCCGCCGCGTACCTGCAGGACCCGGAAGTCCTCGAGAACGATGAGATGCGGCGCGCCGACTCCCTGCCGGTGGGGGCCTCGCGCGCCGGCTGAACGACTCGTGACGGCCCCACCGCTCGTGACGGCCCCACCGCTCGCGGCGGCCTCTGGTGGCGGCCCCGGTTGAACCGTCAGCGGACCTGTCGCTTGTCGATGACGCGCTTGGCCTTGCCCACCGAACGTTCGATCGCCCGTGGATTGGCCACGACCACGCGTGCCGTGACACCCACCCGCTCCTTGATGTCGGACTGCAGCTGCGCGCCCAGTCGATCCCGCGCGGGGCCATCGTGCTCGACCGAATGCAGGCACTCCACATTCACCGTCAGCGCATCGAGATGCGCCTCGCGGGTGATTTCCAGGAGGTAGTGGGGCGTCAGGCCGGCGATCTTCAGCAGCAGTTCCTCGATCTGACTCGGGAACACGTTGACGCCGCGAATGATGAGCATGTCATCGCAGCGGCCCGTGATCTTCGCCATGCGGCGCATTGATCGCGCGGTTGGAGGCAGCAAGCGGGTCAGATCGCGCGTCCGGTAACGGATGATGGGCAACGCTTCCTTCGTGAGGGAGGTGAATACCAACTCACCCTCGCTGCCATCGGGCAGGACCTTGCCGGTCACCGGGTCGATGATCTCCGGATAGAAATGGTCCTCCCAGATGACCGGGCCGTCCTTGGTTTCGACACATTCGCTCGCCACCCCCGGTCCCATCACCTCGGACAGCCCGTAGATGTCCGTGGCGTCCAGCCCCATCCGCTGCTCGATCTCCGCGCGCATGGCTTCCGTCCAGGGTTCCGCACCGAAGATGCCGATACGCAGCGAGCTGGCTGGCGCATCGAGACCCTGGCGCGCGAACTCCTCCGCGATGGCCAGCATGTACGAGGGCGTAACCATGATGATGTCGGGTTCGAAATCGCAGATGAGCTGCACTTGCCTGGCGGTCTGTCCACCCGACATCGGCACGACGGTGCATCCCAGACGCTCCGCTCCGTAGTGCGCGCCCAAGCCGCCGGTAAAAAGACCGTAACCGTAGGCGATGTGCACCATATCCCCGGGCCGGCCGCCCCCGGCACGAATGGAACGGGCCACGAGCTGCGCCCAGTTGTCGATATCGGTCGCGGTGTAACCCACTACCGTCGGTCGGCCCGTAGTGCCGCTCGAGGCATGGATGCGCACGAGGCGATCGCGCGGCACCGCGAATAAACCGAATGGATACGCCTCGCGCAGATCGTCCTTGACGGTGAACGGGAAGTGCTGCAGATCGCTCAGCGCTTTCAGGTCCTGCGGGTGAACACCCGCGAGTTCGCACTTGCGACGATAGGCGGCTACATTGTCATAGGCGTGTCGCAGGGACCATTTCAGTCGCGTCAGCTGCAGAGCGCGCAGCTCATCCTCGCTCGCGCGTTCGATGCTTTCGAGATCACCGGGACCGGTTCTGCCTGAAGTCGCCACAGCGGGCGATGATGGCATTACGCAGGCGAACTCTCCAGCCAGTTCACGAAAGTCTGCAGGAACCGGTTGGCCTGGTGCCCATCCATCACGCGATGGTCGATGGTGAGGGTGACATAGCATCGCGGCTGCACGACCACGCGGTCGCTCTCGCCGTCCGCCGCGGTAATCGCCACGACGCGCTTCTCCAGCTTGCCCACGCCCAGGATCGCCGACTGCGGCTGATTGATGACGATGGGTGTCGCCACGAGGCTGCCGCTGACTCCATGGTTGGAGATCGTGAAGGTCCCCCCGCGCATGTCGGCGGGTGTCAACCGGCCAGCGCGCGCGCGTGTCACCAGGTCATCGAGTCCCTGAGCCGTCTCGAACAAGTCGCGTGACTGCGCATCGCGCAAGACCGGAACCACCAGTCCCGACTCCAGGGCCGTGGCCACACCAACGTGCACGGAGTCGAACATCTCCAGGGCCGAATCCGTCCAGCGGCTGTTCGCTTCGGGTACGGCGCGGATCGCAGCAACGGTCGCCCGCAGGAAATAGGCCGTGAGTGTCAGCGGCGCGCCGCGCCTGGCGAACTCGTCGCGGTGCTTCTGCCGATGTTCCAGAACCGCGCTGAGGTTCGCATCGAACACCGTGGTGACGTGGGGTGCCGTATGCAACAGGCTCTGCACCATATGCTCGGCAATTCGCTTGCGGACGGCCGTATGCGGAACCATCCGGCGCGGCCCGGTGATGTCGGGGCTGGGTGCGCTCGCTGCCGCCGCGGGCTGAGAGGCCGCGGCATGAGAGGGCGCAGGAGAAGACAGCGCGCTGGGCGTGGCCGGTGCCGATGCGCTCTGGCCGGAGAGACGCAAGACGTCCTCCACCGTGATCCGGCCGCCCTGCCCAGTGCCCGCCACATCGGCGGATGTCAGTCCCCTTTCAGAAAGCAACCGCCTCACGGCGGGACTGAGGGAATTCGCAGCGCGCCGCTCGGCAGCAACTCCGTCAGGAGTGGCTGCCGCAGGTGAGGGTGCCGGCGCGGACGACCCGGCCGGAGCGACTTGCCCAACCGACATCGACGACCCGACCGAACCGGATCGCGCGGCCGATGCGGCAGGCGCGGACGCGCTGCCTGCTTGCGCCGAACCCGGGGCCGAAGCGGGCACTGCGTCTGCGTGGCCCAGTGCCGCTTCGCCCGTGTCGATCCGTCCGAGCAGGTCGCCCGGAGCGATTTCCTCCTGCTCCTGCCGCAGGATCTCGCGCAGCGTGCCGGAGCCGGGAGCAGCGATCTCCACGGTGACCTTGTCGGTCTCGATCTCGATGAGCGGCTCGTTCTCGGTGACACGGTCGCCGATCCCCTTGAGCCAGCGCAGGACCTGCGAACGGGTGCCTTCGGTCTGGTCCGCGGGCGCGCGGATCTCGAGCTGGGCGGACATGCTAGACACTCGCGATGTGTTGGATCATGCGCGTGATGCGCTCTACGCTGGGCACGGCAGCCTCCAGCAGGATGGGACTGTGCGGACTGGGAATGTCAGGCATGGTCAACCGTTCAATGGGTGCATCGAGATGGTAGAAGGCATCCCGGGCGAGCACGGCCGCGATCTCGGCGCCAAACCCGGCCGTCACATTGTCCTCGTGCACGATCAGACATCGGCGCGTCCTGGCCACCGACTCCAGCACCGCGCCCTTGTCCCAGGGACATAGTGTGCGCAGATCCAATACTTCCACCTCCACGCCCGAGAGTCCCGCCGCCTGCTCGCAGCGCTCAACCATCGCGCCCCAGGTAACCACCGTCAACTCGGAGCCTGCCCTCACCGTGCGCGCCACACCGAACGGAACGACAAAGTTGTCTCCTGGATAGGGCCGCCGGGCCCACGCGCCATCCAGCATGGCCCGATGCTCGAAATAGATCGTCGGATCGTTGCCACGCAATGCCGAACGCAGCAATCCGACGGCATCCTCGGCATTGGAGGGCACGGCCACCCGCCAGCCCACTCCGTGCACCCACGCCACCTCGTTGGTCTGGCTGTGCCAGGGATCGCCGCATTTGAAGAAGCCGCCCGGCATGCGCACCACGATCGGCGCTGCGAATCGGTTCTGAGTTCTCCAGCGCATCGTGCCGCAGTCATTGAGTTGTTCCGCCGCCGGATCGGCGTACTTGCGGAACTGGATCTCCGCCACCGGCAGCAGACCCGCGACGGCCATCCCGACCGCACGCCCGATGATGCCCTCCTCCGAGAGGCTCGTGTCGAACACCCGGGACACGCCGAACTTCTCCTGCAGTCCCAGCGTTGCGCCATGCACTCCGCCCTTGGGGCCCACGTCCTCCCCGAACACCACCATGCGCGGATTGCCGGCGAGTTCCACATCCAGCGTGCGACGGATCGCCGTCAGCATGTTGATACGCACTCCCTCGGGCCGCGCGCTGGCAGTGGACTCGCGCAACACGGGGTGATCGGGCGCGAGGCCGCCCTGCTGCTGCAGATCCGGCGTGCCATCGGCCGAGGTCTCGCAGAAGACGTGACGGGTCACGCTGGATGGATCGGGCAAAGGACGAGCCAGAGCGCGCTCCACGGCCGCGGCAACATCGCGCCGCGCCTGTTCGGCCAGTGCGTTCCACTCGCTTTCGGCCATCCGCTGCGGAACCAGGAAGCGCTGCAGGCGCCCCAGAGGATCACGCGCGCGTTCGCGCGCCACCGTGTCGGGGGACTTGTACGCCTGCGTATCCTGGCCTGAATGGCCCGATAGACGAGGTACGGTCAGGCGAAGCAGCAACGGCGTGCGCTCCTCGCGCACGCGCGCAACCGCGATCCGGGTGAGTTCCGCGGCCTCCTCGGGATCGGTGCCATCGCCTTCGAGCAGGCTCAGTCCACTGAAGGATCGCAGGTTGGCGGCGATGTTGCCACCCGGGGTCTGGAGCTGTGAAGACACGGAGATTCCGTAACCGTTGTCCTCGACATAGAAAAGCATCGGGAGCCGCTGTGTCGTGGCGATCGTGAGTGCCGCCCAGAAGCCATTGGTGGCGACCGACGCATCGCCGCCAAGGACCACGGCGATGCTGCGCTCGTAATGGCGTTCACCCAATTGCTCATGCCGGTAGCGAATGGCCTGAGCCCACCCTGCAGCAGGCGTGTACTGCGCGCCTACCCCGCCGCACGAGGGCAACACGGTCGGTCCGCCCCGCGACGGCATGTTGAAAACCACACCGATGTCGCGCCCACCGCTGAACGAGCCGGACCGGGCAAGGGGACCTGCCGCCGCATCCTCCAGATCCAACCCGAGCGCCAGCATGAGGGGCCGGGACCGGTAATACACCGTCACGCCATCGTGAGCATCGGTGAGGTTCAGTCCGAGCAGGATCTGCGCGAAGTCGTGACCGCGGGCGGAAAACTGGTACAGGACCTTGCGCTCGGGCAGCAGCCGGGTCTCCTCCAGATCATCCAGCGCTCGCGAACGCTGCAGCAGCTCCGTGACACGCCTCCAGTCCGGGGCACGGCCCGGTTCCCGGGAGGCCGCCGAGCCACGCTGGATCGAGATAGCCGGTGCCGCCATAGCCTTGTCTCCAGATCGAACTGCCGCACAGTCTATGCCCGTGAGAGCGCAATGAGCTTGCCTGGATTGCCCGATCTGTGCTCCTCTTGGCAATGTTATTGCTGCCTGGAGGCTAGCGGCGCATGGCCCGCACACTCGACCGGCTCGATCGGCGCATCCTGGATGAGCTGCAGGGCGATGCCCGGATCTCCAACCAGGAGCTCGCCAAACGCGTGGGCCTGTCCCCCGCACCGTGCTGGCGCCGTCTGCGGCGCCTCGAAGAGGCCGGCTTCATCACCGGCTACGCCACGATCCTGAATGGCGCCGCCGTCGGCCTGCCCATACAGGCTTACGCACTGGTCTCGCTGGAGAACCACCATCCGGAGACCGTGCGGGAGTTCGATCAGCTCGTGAAGGAGCGTCCCGAAGTGCTCGAGTGCCACTCCATGAGTGGCCCGAACGACTATCTGCTGCGCATCGTCGCCGCGAGCATGGAGGCCTACGAGCGCTTCATGTCCGCGCATGTGCTGCAGATCCGCGCCGTGCGCTCCGTCAACACCAGCTTCGTGCTGCGGACGAAGAAGTTCACGACCCGCCTGCCCGTGGCGTGATGCCGCGGTCACACCCAGCCGCTGCGAACCGCCTTGTAGCGGAATCGAGACGCAGGTGCGGGTCGGACCAGGCGCAGCGCTCGCTATACTCGTAACGA
This sequence comes from Steroidobacteraceae bacterium, assembly GCA_035542375.1. Taxonomy (GTDB): domain Bacteria; phylum Pseudomonadota; class Gammaproteobacteria; order Steroidobacterales; family Steroidobacteraceae; genus 13-2-20CM-66-19. Next base: position 15,491 of record DATKLO010000156.1, read on the forward strand.
GATGGAAAGCATCGATACCGTGGTGATTGGCGCCGGAGTCGTCGGGCTTGCCGTGGCCCATGCCATGGCCCACCGGGGACACGAAACGCTGATCCTGGAGGCCGCCGATCGCTTCGGCAGCGAGACCAGCTCACGCAACAGCGAAGTCATCCACGCGGGCATCTACTACCCGCGAGGCTCGCTCAAGGCGCGATTGTGCGTACAGGGCCGGGACCTGCTGTATGAATTCTGCGCACGTTTTGGCGTCCCGCATCGCCGCTGCGGCAAGCTCATCGTGGCCACCTCCGAGGCGCAGCTCGCCGAGCTGCACAAGATCCGCGCGGCCGCCGCGGGCAACGGCGTGGAACTGGCGCTGATTTCCGGCCCCGAGGCGCGCAGACTGGAGCCGCAGCTCGCTTGCGTCGGCGCCCTGCACTCGCCGCTGACCGGCATCATCGACTCGCACGAGTACATGCTGACATTGCTCGGGCAGGCGGAAGCGCGCGGCGCGGCCCTTGCGCTGCACAGCCGTGTGACACACATCCGCAATGCCGGGGATCGATTCCTGATCGGTGTCGCCGGTGAACCCGACGTACTCTCGGCACGCTACTTGATCAACTCCGCCGGCCTCGACGCTCCGCTGCTGGCGCGGGCCATCGAAGGTCTGTCGCCCGAGCATGTGCCCACGCCCTATCTGGCCAAGGGATGTTACTTCGGTCTGACGGGCCGATCGCCCTTCGAACGCCTGGTCTACCCGGTACCCGAGCCGGGAGGACTCGGAGTGCATCTGACACTCGATCTGGCCGGACGCGCGCGCTTCGGGCCGGATGTCGAGTGGGTGAACGAGCGCAACTACGACGTCGCGCCCCATCGGGCAGACAAGTTCTACGCGGCCATCCGCGCCTACTGGCCCGCGCTGCCCGATGGCGCCCTGCACCCCGCCTACGCCGGCTTGCGACCGAAGATCTCCGGCCCGAAGGATGCGGCGGCGGATTTCCGCATCGATGGCCCGCAGCAACACGGGGTTGCCGGTCTGGTGAATCTCTTCGGTATCGAATCCCCGGGACTGACTGCCTCGCTGGCCATTGCGGGCCACGTGGCCGATCTCGCCGAGACGCCTACGCGATGATGTGACGTTCGCGCAGCGCTTCGAGAATGGATTGCGCGGCTTCCTCGGCTGACCGCTCTCGGGTGGCCACCACGATCTCGGCGGCCTCCGGAGGCTCATAGGGCGAATCGATGCCCGTGAAGTGCTTGATCTTGCCTTCCTTCGCTCGCGCGTAGAGCCCTTTGGGATCGCGGCGGATGCACTCTTCCAGGGGCGTATCTACGAAGATCTCGATGAACTCTTCCGCGTCCACCAGCTCACGCACCATGCGCCGTTCCGCGCGGAACGGCGAGATGAAGGAGCACAGGACGATCAGCCCTGCATCCACGAAGAGCTTCGCGACTTCACCCACTCGTCGGACATTCTCGACACGGTCGGCATCGGTGAAGCCGAGGTCACGATTGAGGCCGTGACGCACATTGTCACCGTCGAGCATGTAGGTATGCGCGCCGTGCGCGTGCAGCTCGCGCTCCACGATGTTGGCGATGGTGCTTTTGCCCGATCCGGAGAGCCCCGTGAACCAGAGCACCGCGGGCCGGTGCCCGTTCATGCGCAACCGGGCGCCCTTGTCGATCAGCACGCTCTGCCGATGGATGTTGGTCGCCCGGCGCAGGCCGAACGTGATCATGCCCGCACCGGCGGTGGCGTTCGTGAAGCGGTCGATCAGGATGAACGCCCCCGTGCTACGGTTGTCCGTGTAGGGATCAAACGCTACGGGCACGGAGGTCGAGAGGTTGCACAGGCCGATCTCGTTCAGGCCAAGGGTTCGCGCGGCCATGTGCTCCAGCGTGTTCACATCCACCTTGTGCCGCAGGCTGGTGATGCGCGCCGGCACGAATCGGGTACCGATGCGCATCAGGTAGGAACGACCCGGGAGCATCTCGTCCTCGCTCATCCACAGGACATGCGCCGCGAACTGATCGACCACCTCCGGCCGGCTGTCGGTGTGTGACAGCACATCGCCGCGAGCCACGTCGATATCGTCCGAGAACGTCAGTGTTACGGCATCCCCAGCCCGTGCCTCCGACAGATCCCCATCTGCCGTGACGATCCGGCTCAGGGTCGAGGCCTTTCCGGAGGATGACACGACCAGGCGATCGCCCTGACGGGCGCTGCCGGAGACCACGGTCCCCGAGTATCCGCGAAAGTCGGCATGCGGACGGTTCACCCATTGCACGGGGAAACGGAACGGCTTGCCCGCCAGGGTATCTTCGACATCGAGGCGCTCCAGCTCCTCGAGCAGAGTCGCCCCGTCATACCAGGGCATCCGCGCCGAGCGGGTCGTGACGTTATCCCCAAAGCGAGCGGACACCGGCACGGCCGTCACCGACAGGAAATCGAGCGGGCGGGCGAAGTCCGCGAAGTCGGCCACGATCTGCACGAAGCGCTCGCGGGAGAAGTCCACCAGATCGATCTTGTTGACCGCCAGCAGCACGTGGCGGATTCCCAGCAGCGAGCAGATGTAACTGTGCCGCCGCGTCTGCGTCAGCACGCCCTTGCGGGCATCGACCAGAATAACGGCGGCGTCCGAGTTGGAAGCTCCGGTCGCCATGTTGCGCGTGTACTGCTCGTGGCCAGGGGTATCGGCCACGATGAACGAGCGACGCGGCGTGGCGAAGAAGCGATACGCCACATCGATCGTGATCCCCTGCTCCCGTTCAGCCTCGAGACCGTCCACGAGCAAGGCAAGGTCGATGTCCTCGCCAACGGTGCCGTGCCGCCGGCTGTCGCGTTCCAGCGTGGCGAGCTGATCCTCCATGATCAGCTTCGAGTCATACAGAAGCCGGCCGATCAGCGTGGATTTTCCGTCATCGACCGAACCGCAGGTGAGAAATCGCAGCAGCCCGTGCGAGTCGGCCGGCTGGTTCGCCGCGCCGCCCATCAGAAGTAGCCCTCGCGCTTCTTCTTCTCCATGGAGGCCGACTCATCGGTGTCGATCAGCCGCCCCGAGCGCTCCGAGGTCCGGGTGCTGAGCATCTCCTCTATGATGTCGTCGAGGGTGGCCGCCTGGCTCTCGATCGCGGCCGACAAGGGATAACAGCCCAGCGAGCGGAACCGCACCATGCGGATCTCCTCGACCTCGCCGGGGAGCAGCGGCATGCGATCATCGTCGCGCATCAGGAGGATCCCGTCACGCCTGACAACGCGCCGGGGCGCCGCGAAGTACAGCGGCACGACCGGAATATCCTGCGCACGCGTGTACTGCCAGATATCAAGCTCCGTCCAGTTGGACAGGGGAAAGACCCTGATGGTCTCGCCCTTGTTGATCCGCGTGTTGAACAGTTGCCAGAGTTCAGGACGCTGGTTGCGTGGATCCCAGACATGACCCGCGGAGCGGAAGGAGAAGACGCGCTCCTTCGCCCTGCTCTTCTCCTCATCGCGGCGCGCACCACCGAACGCCGCATCGAAACCCCACTGATCCAGGGCCTGCTTCAGCGCTTCGGTTTTCATGATCTGGGTGTGCAGCTGCGAACCCGAGGTGATCGGATTGATGCCGCGCGCCAGACCATCCGGGTTGGTGTGGACGAGAAGCTGCACGCCATACCGCGCCACGATCTGGTCCCGGTGACGGATCATGTCGCGGAACTTCCAGCCGGTATCCACGTGCAGCAGGGGAAACGGCGGCTTCGAGGGGTAGAAGGCCTTCATGGCCAGATGCAACATCACGCCGGAATCCTTGCCGATGGAATACAACATCACGGGATTGCGGAATTCCGCGGCCACCTCGCGCAGGATGCCGATGGATTCGGCCTCCAGGCGCCTGAGGTGGGCCGGCAGGGTGGGCGCGCCCGCGGTTTTTGCCGAGGTGGGACTCATGATCAGGCCGCCAGCGGATGCGGAATCAGCGTGCCGCTGGCAACGAAGAAGGGATTGCGGAAACCCGTCTTGCCGTAGCGAAGCGGCAGCCCCCCGGGCGCCCAGACATTGCCGCCCGCAGCGAGCAGCACGGCGTGGCCCGCTGCCGTATCCCACTCCATCGTCGGCCCGAGACGCGGGTAGAGGTCGGCTTCGGCGCAGGCGACCAGGCAGAACTTGAGTGACGAACCGACCGCGACGCGCTCGGATATCCGGTATGAGGCCAGATAGGCATCGGTTTCAGGCGTCGCGTGGGAGCGCGAACTGACTACCGTCAATCCGCCAGCCGGCACCGGACGGACCTGGATCGGGATGCGTGGCGCGGCGATATCCGTATCGGTTGACTGATCGCTGCGGAACGCGCGGTGCGCGCGCACTTCGCCGGCGAACAGACGTGAATTGGCAGGTGCGTAAACCACGCCCAGCACCGGCTCGCCCTGCTCGATCAGGGCGATGTTGACCGTGAAATCGCCCCGCTTCTGCACGAACTCCTTGGTGCCATCGAGCGGGTCCACCAGGAAGAAACGCTCGCCGATCGCGGGCACCCGACCGGCCGACACCTCTTCCTCGGCGATCACGGGGATCCCGGGTGCGGCGGCGGCCAGAGCCCGCAGGATCAGCGCCTCGGCGGCATGATCAGCCTGGGTGACCGGGGAGTGGTCCGCCTTGCGCGTGACCTCGAAATCCCCGCGGTAGATCGTGTGCGCGATGCGCCCCGCCTGGATGGCGGCGGCGATCATGGCTTCGAACAAGGCAGTCGGTCTGGAATCGGCGGACATGCAAAACCTCGGCGCGAGAGTCTACACAATGACCGGCCGCGGCGGATTTGGGCACCGCGGGGCACCCAGACCGTGTGGACATGTCCTTAGACCCGGGACGGCGAATGGCCCCGGGTCGCCGAATCGATCCGGGCCGGCGAATGACCCGGGCCGGGAGTCACCCGGCCCGGTGTACGGACCATCGCCGGAGGCGGCGTTCAGCCGGCGCGCAGGGCCTCGACCTGGATGGCGAGCTTCACGTCCTGCTTGAAGCCGTACTTGTCGCCGTAGCTGATGCCGAAATCGCTGCGGTTGAAAGTCGTGGCGGCGTCCGCGCCGCAGACTTCCTTCTTCAGCATCGGATTGATCATGCACTTGAAGGAGTTGATCGTGAGTGTCACCGGTTTGGTGACCCCGTGAAGGGTCAGCTCGCCCTGCACTTCCGTGGGGGCGCCGTCCTTGAACTTGACGAGCGTGCCCTTGTAGACCGCGGTTGGATACTTCGCCACATCGAACATGTCGGGCGATTTCGCGTGTTCGTTGAGCTTGGGCATGCCGAAATTGATCGACGTGGCATCCACCGTGATCTCCACGGTACCGGTGCCCTTCTCCTTGTCGAAGACGATCTTGCCGCTGGTCTTGTCGAACTTGCCGCGCCACACCGACAGGCCGCCGAAGTGATCCGCCTCGAAGCTCGGATAGGTGTGGTTGGGATCGATGTCGTAGGTGACGGGCGCGGCAAGCGCCGAGCCGGTGAAGGCGGCCAACAGGGCGAGCGGCAGTGCATGCTTCATTCTCGGGTCCTCCAGGTTTGCGACGGAAAGCGCGGCCCGCGACCGATCAGAGGCGCAAGCGCAGGTCTAGCCTAGCGGCAGCCGGGCATGGCGATCCACCCCCGTTAGAGGGAGCGGCAAAAAAGGCCCGGGCCGTACGGCCCGGGCCTGAAGTGAAGGGCAGGGAGTCGAAAGATCGGCAGGATCGGTGCGGAAGGCGATTACCGGACGGCGGCGATGGCCGGACGGGCACCGAATCCCAGGGAACGCGCCACGACGTCGTGCGTGATCTCGCCGGCGTGCACGTTCAGTCCGGCAGCCAGGCCCGGATCGCGCTTGAGCGCAGCCTGCCAGCCGAGATCCGCCAGGGCGCGGACATACGGCAGGGTTGCGTTGGTCAGCGCAAAGGTTGACGTGCGCGGCACCGCACCGGGCATGTTTGCAACGCAGTAGTGGATCACGCCATCGACCACGAAGGTCGGGTCCGCATGAGTCGTCGGACGGCTGGTCTCGAAGCAGCCACCCTGATCGATTGAGATGTCGACCAGCACTGCACCCCGCTTCATCGTGCCGAGCATGGCGCGAGTGACGAGTTTGGGAGCGGCGGCACCGGCAACCAGAACCGCACCGATGACGAGATCCGCTTCACGCACCAGCCGCTCGATCGTCTCGGTAGTCGAATATGCAGTCTGCAGACTTGCGCCGAAGGTGGCGGACAGCTCACGCAGCCGGTCCAGCGACCGGTCGACGATGGTGACGTCCGCACGCATGCCCACGGCGATCTCCGCCGCGTGCTTGCCGGCGACACCGCCGCCGAGGATGACAACCTTTGCCGCCTGCACACCGGGAACGCCACCCAGCAGCACACCGAAGCCACCGTTGGCCTTCTGCAGGCTGGCAGCGCCGACCTGAATGGACATGCGACCGGCGACTTCGCTCATCGGAGTCAACAGCGGCAGCGAGCCATTGGGTGCGGTGACCGTCTCGTAGGCGATCGCGGTGGCACCGGACTTCATCA
>DATKLO010000157.1:0-6134 GCA_035542375.1 Steroidobacteraceae bacterium
GACAGGCACGGGATCTTCCACGCTCGGCGATCTCAAGGAGCTGGAGACACGCCACCTGGATTCCGATCCGGAGAGCTGGCCGGGCGCTGCGATCTACCGGCAGACCTGCGCGGCCTGCCATGAAGGTCAGCACCCGAAGGCGCCTCACAAGATGTTCCTGCAGATGATGGCGCCGGATGCGATTCTCGGCGCGCTCACGAGCGGAATGATGAAGGCCCAGGGCGCCTCGCTCACGCCCGTGGCCCGGCGTCAGGTGGCCGAGTATCTGTCCGGCACTCAGATCGACAAGGCCATTGCGCCCGCCAGGGCGCCTCTGTGCGCCGGGCAGGGAGCTAAGGCGGGCGGCGCGGCCAGTGCGACCGCCGCGGCCGGTGCGGCCGACACCGACGCCAGAGAGCTTCCCGTCGCCTATGGGTGGGGTTACGACAACGCCCGCTTCATCCCTGCGGACATCGCGCACCTGGCTGCTGCCGATGTGCCTCGCCTGAAGCTCAAGTGGGCCTTTGAATTCCCGAACGCCCTGCGCGCCCGCTCTCAACCAGCCATAGCGTACGGTTCGGTCTACGTGGGCAGCCAGGACGGCACCGTTTATTCGCTCGCGTTGCAGTCGGGTTGTGTTCGCTGGACCTATCGCAGCTCCGCCGAAGTGCGCACGGCGATGGTTCTCGAGACTGCCGCGGCGGCACCCAACGGGCGGCTCTACTTTGGCGATGTGATTGCCCGCGTGCATGCAATAGATGTGCAGACCGGCAAGTCCCTCTGGATGACCAAGGTCGACGAGCATCCCAATGCGACGATCACGGGCACTCCAGCATTGCATGATGGCGTGCTGTACGTGCCGGTCTCCTCACTTGAGGTTACGACTGCAGCCGACGCCAAATACGAATGCTGCAAGTTCCGCGGCTCTATCGTCGCGCTGGACGCCTCAACCGGACGCCGCCTGTGGAAGACCTATGCCATCACGGAGGACCCCAAGCCCGTTCGAACCACTCCGCAGGGCACACGGATCTTCGCACCATCGGGGGCGCCGATCTGGAACACGCCAACAATAGATTCGCCGCGGGGCATGCTGTACGTCGGAACCGGGGAGAATTATTCCTCACCGGCCAATGACCGCAGCGATGCGGTGCTCGCGATCCGGCTGCGCGACGGACAGCTCATCTGGTCGCAGCAGCTGGTGGCGGGCGACGCGTGGAACGTGGCCTGCATGATGCAGAACAATCCCAACTGTCCACGGGAAAACGGGCCGGACGTGGATGTCGCCGCGGGTACGATCCTGACGAAGCTCAGTGACGGACGCGACATCCTGCTGGCGGGACAGAAGAACGGCTACGCCTATGCGCTCGATCCGGCTAACGGCGGCAAGCTGCTCTGGAAGGTCAGAGTGGGGCGCGGCGGTATCCAGGGCGGCGTGCACTTCGGCATGACCCTGGAGGGCAACCGCCTGTTCGTGCCCATCAGCGACATGGTGAATGGCCATGACGGGCGCCAATATGACATGGAAGGCAAGCCTGGCCTCTACGCGCTCGATCCGGCTACCGGCAAGCAAGTCTGGTCAGCTCCCGCCGTGGATGTGTGCCGGGGTCGGCAATTCTGCGACCCGGGCATTTCAGCCGCGCTGACGGCTGTTCCGGGAGTCGTGTTCGCTGGCCACATGGACGGTGTATTGCGTGCGTACGACTCCGGTTCTGGCCGCGTCATCTGGCAATACGATTCGACCGAGCCGGTTCACACCGTGTCAGGTTCTACCGCGCACGGGGGTTCGTTTGGCGGCCCGGGCGTGACGGTGCGCGACGGCTATCTGGCGGTCAACTCCGGTTACGGCCTGTATTTCCACATGCCCGGTAACGTGCTGCTGGTATTCTCGGTACCCGGTAAAGGGCTGTGACAGCGCAGCCGGCCAAGGCCGCGCCCCGGGCTGGCGATCGAGCCCGATGTCCGCCGGAAGTGCCGCAAGGCACATCCGGCCGGATGCATCAGGCTATCCAGTCGAACATCTGCAGGTCCATGTCCCTGGCGAGGCTCGCCAGGATGGGTGGCACGAATCTGTCGTGGAAGGGTGCTTTCATATGCGCCTGGAACGCAGCGTCGTTGCGCCACCGACCGTAGACAACGTACGTCGAGGGTTCGGTCCGGTGCTTGATGACGTCGTAGACGGCCAGATCCGGCTCATTCTCATGAGACAGTCTGGACAGCTCGCGCTGCAGGCGTTCGAACTCGGCTTCCATGCCCGGGCGGACCACCAGCTTCGCGATGAACGTCGTGGACATTCTCAACTCCTTCGGTAGGGCGGTCGCGCGCCGCGGCGGCGCGATCCTGACCGCGTGGCAGCTTCTAGAGTCCGAGTTCGCGCACGAGCTCGTCCCGCAGCCGGAATTTCTGGATCTTGCTGGCTGACATGGGCCATTCGGACACGAAGCGGATCTGCCGCGGCACCTTGAAGCCGGCGATCTCGGCGCGGCAGAAATCGATCAGCTCCTGCGCCGCCACCTCGGTGCCCGGCTTGCGCTCGACGAACGCCACCGGCACTTCGACCAGGCGCGCATCGGGGATGCCCACGACCTGCGCCAGCTTGACCCCCGGGTGACGTTGCAGACAGCCCTCGATCTCGGCCGCGGCGACATTCTCGCCACCCACCTTGAGCATGTCCTTCAGGCGGCCGTGGAACATCAGCGTGCCATTCTCATCGAATGAGCCGATGTCGCCGGTGTGGTACCAACCTTCCGCATCGAGTGCCGCAGCGGTCTTCACCGGGTCCTTGTAGTAACCCTCGAGAATGCTGTATCCGCGCACCAGTACCTCACCACGGGCGCCGGTGGGCGCCGTCTCGCCTGTGGTGGGATCCTGGATGCGAACCTCCACTCCGGGCAGCGGCCGACCGAGTCGGCGAATGCGCTGCTCCAGCGGGTCATCGAGTCGGCTGGTCGTGACCGTACCCGCGGTCTCCGTCATCCCGAACGTGCCCACATACGTCGCGTGCGGCATTGCTTTGAGCATGGCCTCCGCGATCGCCGGCGGCTGCACCGCGAAGTTGGAGTTCATGAGCGTGATGCGCGACAGGTCCGTCTGCGCGAACTCGGGGTGGTAGATGAGATCCGACATGATGGTGACGAAGCAGGGGTAGGTCGCCGTGACCTTCTCGGTCTCGAGCATCCGCAGCGCCGTTCCCGCATCGAAGTACGTCATGGTGGCGTAAGCGCCGCCGACGTCGAATATCGCGCACAGCGGCAGGATCGCCGCGATGTGGAACATCGGCAGTGGCGACCAGAACACATCTTCATGGCGCAGCGCGTACCGGTGCCGCCCCAGGGCGATGGAGTTGCGCACCATGGCCTCGTGCGTCAACAGACAACCCTTGGGATTGGCGGTGGTGCCGCTCGTGTACAACATGATCGCCACGTCCCGCAGGCGCACGCGCAAGCGCGTCTCGTGCACCTGATCCTCGGGCGATCCGGCCGCGAGGGCCTCGAAGGCGGGCTGGCTGAGAAATCCGGGTGATGAGCCCGAGCCGAGCAGCACGACACTGCGCAGCCGGGGAGCCCCCTCCAGGTTCAGGCGCCGGGGGTCTGCCGATTGCGCGAGCCCGGGCAGGGCTTGCGTCAGGCGCTCGACGAAGTTGACGTGCTCGGCGATGCGGTCCGTGGTGATGACAGTCGTGAGATCGCCATTCTCCACGACGTACGCCAGCTCGCTGTGCTTGTAGCGTGCGTTCATCGGGACGACGACCGCGCCGCATAGCGCGATGGCGAACAGGAATTCGACGAACTCGAAGGAGGTGGGCAGCAGCAGACCCACGTGTTCGCGTGGACGCACTCCGAGTGCCTGCAGGCTGCGCGCCCGGGCGATGGCACGCTCGGCCAGTTGCGCGTACGTGATGCGCTGGCCGGGAAAGATCAGCGCGGGCGAGTCCGGATAACGGTCAGCCGCCAGCAGCAGCAGATCCCCGAGAGTGGTGACCTGGATGCGGGTGTGCCGCAGCGATTCACTGCGCAGTGCCATGGAACCTCAGATCGGATCGAAGTATTCGCGTACCCAGGTGCCATCCAGGCAGGCCGAGATCTTCGGCGCCAGCTCCGCGAGTACCGCGGAACCCATGTGGCGATGCTCGGCGGCCTCGTCGGCGAAGGACTCGAGCACGGCGAAACGGTTGGGTTCGCGCAGCCTGTAGAACTCGTACGCCAGGACCCCCGCCTCGTGCTCGCGCACGTGGCGCTCGAGCTGCCGGCAGTAGCCGATGAACTCCGCCTCGCGGCCCGGCCTGACGGTCATGCGGGCAATGAAGGTGATCTTCGGCATGTGTTCCCCCCGGCGCGTGCGTGCGCGTCGATACTACACCCGCCGCCGGGTAAGAAACAGTCACGACTGTTTGTTTTTAGGCCGGTGCGCTGGAGTGCCGCGCGATGCAAGCCAGTTCAGCGGCGCTGGTCGAATCGCCGCCCCACCATCGCGGCGGCGATATTGACCTTCTGGATGTCGATGGCGCCGCCGGCGATGCCCCAGCCCCAGGCATCGCGCAGTCGGCGCTCCATGGGGAATTCGCGCGAGTAGCCGTAGCCGCCCATGAGCTGCACGGCATGCCCGCACACCTCGCGCGCGATCTCGTTCGCGAAGCACTTGGCCACCGAGGAATCGAGCACGTCCGGCAGGCCGTTCTGCGCGTTGACCGCCGCGCGCCAGATCAGCAGGCGCGCCGCCTCGCACTTCATCTGCATCTCCGCCAGGCGCAGCTGCACGGCCTGGAACTCGACCAGCGGCTTGCCGAACTGCTTGCGCTCCTGGACGTAGCGCAGGACGTCTTCCAGGGCTCCGCTCGCCTGGGCCAGGCCCATCGTGGCGTTGCCGCACCTTTCCAGATCGAACGCCTCCATGAGCTTGCGGAAGCCGCCCGCGGGAACGATGATGTTTTCCGCCGGCACGGCGCAATTGTCGAAGTACAGGTCGCTGCTGGGTACGCCATGAAAGCCCATGAGGCTCTCCGACTTTCCGAATGTCAGACCCGCGCTGTCGCGTTCCACGTAGACGGCGCCTATGCCGTTGGCTCCGGGAGCCGCGCTCATCCGGCAATACACGACATAACCGTCGGCATGTCCGCCTCCGGAACACCAGCGCTTCGTGCCGTTCAGGATCACCCGATCACCGCGAACCTCGGCGCTCGTGGCCAGATCCGTCAGCGCCGATCCCGCCTGCGGTTCGGACATGGACACCGCGACCAGCAGCTCGCCGCTGCAGACCCTGGGCACCACACGCTGGCGCAGCGATTCTGCGGCGAAACGTTCGATGGCCCGAACCGGCCCCACGCAGGACTCGAACACGGGAAAGGCGAGGGCGGCGGAACATTTGGCGAATTCCTCCAGCACCAGCAGCGCCTCGAGATTACCCAGGCCCAGTCCGCCGTAACGCGCGTCCACGTTGATGCCCAGGAAGCCCATCTGCGCGTACTCGCGGATCAGTTCCCGCGACGGGGGTGTGCCGGTCAGCTCGGTCTCCTGAGCCAGTGGCAGTACGCGCTCGCGCACGTACTTGCGCGCGGCGGCCTGCAGCGCGAGCTGCTCGTCGTTCAGTCGGAAATCCACGGCGGCTCCTGTGCACCAGAGGTGGTTCGATGATGTTGCTGGAAGGCGTGCGCGTGCTGGACTTCGGACGTTATGTTGCCGGTCCCTACTGCGCGACGCTGCTGGGTTATCTGGGGGCGGATGTCATCCGGATCGAACGCCGCGGCGGGGGCGAGGACCGGTTCATCGCGCCAGTCACGGCCGATGGCGAGGGTGCCGTACTCTTCCAGACGGCCTGCAACAAGCGCTCGCTGACACTGGAGATCGGCCGACCGGAGGCCCGCGAGGTACTGGAGCGATTGATTGCAACCGCCGATGTAGTGGTCGCAAACCTGCCGCCGGCCGCGCTGGCTTCGCTGGGACTCGACTACGCCTCTCTGCGTGCGATACGGCCTGACATCATCTCCGTGACCCAGACGGCATTCGGCGACGAGGGTCCTTACCGCGACCGCGGCGGTTTCGACGGCATCGGTCAGGCCATGTCGGGCGCCATGTACATCACGGGGAAGCCAGGTTCGCCTGCCAAGGCTGCGGCGCCCTACGTGGATTTCTCCACGGCGGCGCTGGCCGCATTCGGTACGA
>DATKLO010000158.1:0-5160 GCA_035542375.1 Steroidobacteraceae bacterium
GTCTCGCGCATCACTTCCAGCAGCTTCTGCTGCAGCTTGCCGATGCCCGCGGTCTCCTGCGCGCCGATGTGCTGCGCGAACAGCGTGGACACATCCACGTTGGTGAGCGGCTTCTGCCGGGCAAGGTGCTCTTCCAGGATCTGGCTCAGGCCGGGATTCAGGCCCGCCGCGTGTTCGTACCACAGGGTGTAGCTGGCCGGATCGAAGTTCGCCTGCTGGCGACCCATGTAACCGACGGCGAGCCGCAGGAACTCAGCACTCTGCTCGCGGGTGTGCTCGTAAGGCATTGGCTGGCAATCTCATACGTGACCGGACGGCGCGGATGATAAAGCGAGACCCCGGGCTACCGCACCCCCGCCAATGGTGGCGCCGCGGGACTGAGGATGTTTGTTTGCGCACGCGCCGGTTGAGGCACGCCGCTACAACGTTGGAATTGGTCGGGGCGCCGAGATTTGAACTCGGGACCCCTTGCACCCCATGCAAGTGCGCTACCAGGCTGCGCCACGCCCCGACCCGTAACCTTGAAGAAGACTCGGCAGACCGCGAGGTGGGGTGACCTGCGGGGGCGCCAATCATACGCTGTTTTGCGCAGGCTTTGGCGCCGCGCGCGGCCACACTCGCCGCAAAAACCCGGCGCCCCGGGCTCAGCGTCGCAGGCTCAGCGGCGCAGCACCTTCAGCAGCTCCTCGAGCTCGAGGCGCACCTGCTTGACGATCTGCTGGCTCTGACTGACGTCGGTGCGCGCTTCCTCACCGGTGAGCTTCTGACGCGCGCCGCCGATCGTGAAGCCCTGCTCGTACAGCAGGCTGCGGATCTGGCGGATGACGATCACGTCCTGGCGCTGGTAATAGCGGCGGTTGCCGCGCCGCTTCACCGGCTTCAGCTGCGGAAATTCCTGCTCCCAGTAGCGCAGCACGTGCGGCTTGACGCCGCACAGCTCACTCACCTCGCCGATGGTGAAGTAGCGCTTGCCCGGAATCGCCGGAAGCTGGGCGTTATTCTTTGGCTCCAACATATGCTTCGACCCGTGCCTTCAGCTTCTGGCCTGGACGGAATGTCACCACGCGGCGGGCGCTGATCGGAATCTCCTCGCCCGTCTTCGGGTTGCGCCCGGGACGCTGGTTTTTATCTCGCAGATCGAAATTGCCGAAACCGGACAGCTTCACCTGCTCCCCATTGGACAGTGCCGCCCGGACTTCCTCGAAGAACAGATCCACCAGCTCGCGTGCTTCCCGCTTGTTGAGACCGAGCTGATTGAAGAGCGCTTCCGCCATCTCCGCCTTGGTCAGGGCCATCTCATTATTCTCGTATTTTTGCCTTCAGGGTCACACGCAGGTCCGCGACGATGGCGGCGATCAGTCGCTCTACATCCTCGTCGGTTAGAGTGCGAGAAATATCCTGAAAAATCAAGCCTAAAGCGACGCTTTTTCTACCGGCTTCTACCCCCGAGCCGCGGTAGACGTCGAATATTCGCAGATCACTCAACAGGCTGGATGCCGTCAAGGTTACACGCTCGGCGAGGGCACTTAAAGGTACGGACTCGTCCACCACCAGCGCCAGATCGCGTCGCACCTGCGGAAATCGCGAGAACTCCCGGAATCGGGGCCGACGGATGCCCAATCCGTCCAGCCGCAGCTCGAACAGGACCGGGGGATATGTAAAGTCGAGCTCCCGCACCAGCGTTGGGTGCAGCTCGCCCAGCCACCCCACCTCGACTCCCTGGCGCACGATTCGTGCCGCGCGACCGGGGTGAAGGCACGACAATGGTGCATCGGGGGTCTCGAATACGAACGATTCGGGTGCGCCGGTCGCGACGAACAGGGCCTGCAGGTCGCCCTTCACGTCGTAGAAGTCCACCGGCACGCGCACCTCGCGCGGCAGTCCCCACTGCTCCGGGAGCCTCGGTCCGCAGGCAATGGCAGCCAATGAGTCGATTTCGTGCGTGATCGAGCCGGCAACGTCGAATTTCGCACCGTGCTCGAACAGGCGGATGCGATCCTGCTGGCGGCGCTGGTTCTCCTGGGCTACGCGGATCAGCCCCGGCCACAGCGACAGGCGCATGACCGACAGATCGCTGGCGATCGGATTCGACAGCGCCAGCCCGGCGCGACCGGGGAAGAGGCGCGACTGAAGCGCCGGATCGACGAATGCGAAGGTGATCGCTTCCTCGTACCCGCGCATCGCCAGCGCCTCGAGCAGCACATGCTCCCCTGCCCGCTCCTCCGTCGCACTGCGGAACCGGTGCGGCCCGATCGCATCGGCCTCCGCAATCCCTTCGAATCCGGTGATCCGCGCCACCTCCTCGATCAGATCCGCCTCGATCGTGATGTCGAATCGGTGGGCCGGCGGAGTCGCTTCCCAGCCCGACGCAGTCGTGGCGACGCGCATCTGCAGCGCCGTGAGTGTCGCTGCCACGCGGGCGTCTGCAATTTCAACACCGAGCAACCGATTCAGACGCGACCGGCGCAGGGAAACCGCGGCACGCAGGGGTTGATGTTCGGCGGACTGCACGAACGTCATCGGCCCTGGGTTGCCACCCGCTATGCCACGCAGCAGCCCGATCGCGCGCGCGATGGCACGGCGCTGCTGACTCGGATCGACGCCGCGCTCGAACCGCTGGCTCGCGTCGGTGACCAGACCCCAACGGCGACCGCGACCTGCAATCGCGCCCGGCGTGAAGAATGCCGCCTCGAAAAAGATATCCGTCGTCTCGGCGCTGACCGCCGTGCGTTCACCACCCATGACTCCGGCCATGCCCACGGCACCAGCCTCATCGGCAATGACCAGCACGTCGGATTGCAATTCGATGGTCTTGCCATCGAGCAACGTGATGGGCTCCGCCTGGCGCGCCATACGCGCACGGATGTCACCGTGCAACTTCGCGAGATCGTACGCATGCATCGGCTGACCCAGCTCCAGCATCACATAGTTGGTCACATCGACAACCGGACTGATGGATCGCACGCCGGCGCGACGCAGTCTCTCCCGCAGCCACACAGGCGACTGCGCCCGGTTGTTGACGCCTCGCACGATGCAACCTGCAAAGGTCGGGCAGCCTGCCGGTGCATCCAGATGCACCGCGACAGCCCCGGCGTGCGCGGCATGGGCGGCGGCGGGCGCTGCCTTCGCGGCGGCAGGTGCTGCCTTTGAATCGGCATTCCCTGCCTGCAGCGAGGCGGGGTCGTCGATCTTCGGTCCCCTGAGCGGCTTGCCGGCGAGCGCGGAGACTTCGCGCGCAATGCCCAGCACCGACATGGCATCGCCGCGATTGGGAGTGACCGCGATCTCCAGCACTGGCTCGTCCAGGTCCAGGTAATCGCGGAGTGGTTTGCCCACTGGCGCATCGGCCGGCAACTCCAGTATTCCGGCGGACGTATCGGCAAGGCCCAACTCCTTGGCCGAGCACAGCATGCCGCTGGATTCCACGCCGCGGATCTTCGTGGCCTTGATCTGAAGGTCATTCGGCAACCGCGCACCCACCAGCGCCAGCGCGCTCTTCAGTCCCGCGCGCGCGTTGCTCGCGCCGCACACGATCTGCAGCGGCTCACCGTTGCCCGTGGCGACCTTGCACACCTGGAGTTTGTCGGCTTGGGGGTGGCGCTCCGCGGAGAGAATCTCGCCGACCACCACGCCCGAGAAGGCAGGCGCGGCGGCCTCGATGCCCTCGAGTTCAAAGCCTGCCATGGTGAGGCGCGCACCCAGCTCCCGCGCCTGCCACGGCATCGACACCCACTCAGCCAGCCAGCTGTAAGGCACCTTCATGTCAGAACGTCCTGAACTGCCGCAGGAAGCGCAGGTCGTTCTCGAAGGCCAGCCGCAGGTCGCTGATGCCGTATCGGAGCATCGCGAGGCGATCGATCCCCATGCCGAAGGCATAGCCCGTGTAGCGCTCGGGGTCCACGCCGCTGGACTTCAGCACGTTCGGATGGACCATGCCGCAGCCGGAGATCTCCAGCCAGCCGGTCATCTTGCAGGTGCGGCAGCCGCTGCCGCCGCAGAAGACACACGACATGTCGACTTCCGCCGACGGCTCGGTGAACGGAAAGTAGGACGGCCGCAGGCGCATGGCCAGGTCCTGCTCGAAGAACGCCTGCAGGAAGCCGTGCAGCGCGGCCTTCATGTTGGCGAAGCTTACCGTCTCCCCGACCACCAGCCCTTCGAGCTGATGAAACATCGGCGAGTGGGTCATGTCGTAGTCGCACCGGTACACACGTCCGGGAGCGATGATTGCCAGCGGCGCTCCATGCGCCAGCAGTGAGCGGATCTGTACGGGTGAGGTATGGGTCCGCAGCAAACGCCCGTCGGGGAAATAGAACGTATCGTGCATCGCGCGCGCCGGGTGGTCGGGCGGGATGTTGAGTGCCTCGAAGTTGTGGAAGTCGTCCTCGATCTCGGGACCGGAGGCGACGTCGAAACCGGCCCGACGGAACAGCTGCTCGATGCGCAGCCGGGCCTTGGTGACCGGATGCAGTCCGCCGCGCTCCTCACCGCGCCCGGGCAGGGTGACGTCGATCCGGCCGGCGGCGAGTTTGTTCTCGGTTTCGGCCTGCTCGAGCGCGAGTCGCCGCGCATCGAGAGCAGCCTGCACGCTCTGCTTGGCGTCGTTGATGCGCTGGCCCGCGGCAGGACGCTCGGACGCGGGTAGCGATCCGAGCGCTTTCAGCTGTTCGGTGAGAACGCCTTTCTTGCCCAGCCAGCGGACGCGCGCTTCATCCAGCGCCGCGAGGTCACCGCACCCGGTGACCTCGTCGAGCGCTTGCTGAACGAGGGAACTCAGGTCGCTCACGACCGCGTGCCCTCATTCAATTGCCGAAGGTGGCTGCCAGTCCGCGCGGACGGCGCCCCCTGCGACACGCGGGCGGGTAAGACCCGCGCCGGATCATCACGCGATTCCCAGAGCGGACTTCGCCTGCTGCGCGATGGCGCCGAACGCGGCCGCATCGTGCACGGCCAGGTCCGCGAGCATCTTGCGATCGATGTCGATTCCGGCCTTCAGCAGACCGTTGATGATGCGGCTGTAGGACAGACCGTGCAGACGCGCGGCAGCGTTGATTCGCGCGATCCACAGAGCGCGGAACTCACGCTTCTTGGCGCGACGGTCGCGATACGCATACTGACCGGCCTTGATGACAGCCTGCTTGGCGGCGCGATAGACCTTGC
>DATKLO010000159.1:0-8543 GCA_035542375.1 Steroidobacteraceae bacterium
CACACACGGGCGGCAGTGAGCCTGCAACCCACACGCGTCGGCCCGCGGAATCGGCGGCCGCACGGGCCAGTTTTCCCGCCAGCTCTGCCAGCGCCGCTCCCTCGGACGCGAACCGCGCCTGTCCGATATGGAACGGGACGATGGCGTAGCTGTTGGTGGTGATGACGTCCGCGCCGGCGGCGACGTATTTCCGGTGCACGCGCGAGACGAACTCCGGTGCTTCCATCAGGGCCAGAGCCGACCATTCGGGTTGGCGGAACGGAGCGCCCATTTTCAGCAGCTCGCGGCCGGTTCCGCCATCGAGGAGTACGTACCGGTTCCGACCCGATGTGGGCAGTTCAGGAGGAATCTTCATGTAGAGGGGTCTCGTCGGCGCACAACACTCAGCATATCGCTTAGACTCGCACGACGGGAATCGATTCGATGGAAGACGTGATCATCGTCGGCGGGGGACCCGTCGGCTTCATCAACGCCCTGGGACTTGCACAGGCCGGCGCGCGCGTGACGGTCATCGAGGCCGAGCCGCAGATCATCGATTCGCCGCGCGCCGCCGTGTATTTCTGGTCGGTGCTGGATGGCCTGGAGCGCCTGGGAATCCTGGCGGAGGCCGAGGCGACCGGCTTTCGCAAGCAGGACTACACCTACCGCGTGCACCGTACGGGAGAGTGGATCTCCTACTCCATCGATGTCCTCAAGGATCACACGCCGCACCCGTATAATCTGCATCTGGGTCAGCACCTGCTGGCCGGGATCGCCATGCGCCACCTCACCTGCCTGTCGAACGCGACGGTGCGGTTCGGTACACGTCTGCAGCGCCTGCAACAGGACGCACAGGGCGTCACGCTCACCGTGCAATCACCAACCGGAACCGAAGAGCTCCGCTCAGGTTGGGTCGTGGGCGCCGATGGGGCAGGCAGTACGGTCCGCCACCAGCTCGGTCTCTCCTTCGCCGGCACGACCTGGCCGGAACGGTTCGTGGCCACGAACATCCACTACGACTTCGAAGGGCACGGTTACGCGCGCTCGACGTTCGTGATCGACGATCAGTACGGCGCGATCATCGCCCTGCTCAACAATGAGGGTCTCTGGCGCTGCACGTACATGGAGGATGCAGTGCTTCCCGAGGCAACCTTTCGCGAGCGCTTGCCGCGGATGTTTGCCGAAATTCTGCCAGGTAACGGTACCTACACGATCGAGTGCGCTTCACCTTATCGCATGCATCAACGGTCCGCTCCGAGATATCGCGAGGGACGCGTAGTACTCGCAGGAGACGCCGCGCACGTGACCAATCCAACCGGAGGGCTGGGACTGACTTCCGGTCTGTTCGACAGTTTCGCGCTCTACCCCGCGCTGGCTGCCGTTGCTCTTGACGGCGCGGACCCCGAGGTGCTCGACCGTTACTCGACCGCACGTCGGGATCTGTTCCTCAGCCGTGTATCGCCACAGGCCACGGCCAACAAGCAGCTCATCTATCACGCCAACGGCGGCGGCCCACGACTGGAGGAGTCCCTGGCCGCGCTGCGCCGCATGTCCACGGATGCGCAATTCCTGCTCGAACGGTTGCAGTTCACCCGTTCGCTGGAATCGCCACCCTTGCTCGGCAAGAAACCGGATTCAAACGCGTGACCGGACCCTCGAGGCCTGTCAGACCCGCAAGACCCGTCGGGCCTGCGGACCTGCGTGCCGCGAGTGCCGGCCCGCTCACCCTCGCGGCGCAGGGATTCTTCTGGTGCGGCGGTGAGGAACGGATTCTGCCCACGGGGCCGGTGATCCGCGGCCAGATGTATGTGGAGTACTGGATTCCCCAGGATCTGCGCCAGCCGTGGCCGCTCGTCATGGTGCATGGAGGCGGCGGTCAGGGCCTGGATTTTCTGGGTACGCCGGACGGCCGGGAAGGCTGGGCCCACTGGTTCGTGCGCAGGGGTTTCCCCGTCTACGTGGTGGACCGCCCGGGTCTCGGGCGCGCGCCGTTTCACCCGGACATCCTGGGCGAGATGGCAGCCCCGCTGAGCGCCGCCTTTCTCGAAGAGAGATTCACCCGCCCGCGGGAATTTCCGCAGCGCTACCCGCAGGCCCGGTTGCACACGCAGTGGCCCGGCCCCGGTACGCTCGGGGATGCCTGCTTCGATCAGTTCTATTGCGAGGCCGGTCCGTCCCAGGCGGATCTGGGCCAAGCGCATCGCGACACACGTCAGGCCGTGGCTGCACTCCTCGATGCGATCGGACCTTCGATCCTGCTGACGCATTCAGCCGGCGGACCGACGGGCTGGCTGGCCGCCGATGAGCGCCCCGGTCTCGTCAAATCCATCCTTGCGGTGGAACCCGCCGGGCCACCTTTCTCCAACACTGCCTCCGGCCGGCTGTCCTGGGGACTGACGGCATCCTCGCTGACTTACCAGCCACCCGCGGCGACACCCGAGGACCTGGCCCTTGAGCTGCGTCCGCCGCTGCGTAGAGGAACCGTTGCCTGCTGGGTCCAGAAGGAGCCTGCAAGGCAACTGCCACGTCTGCAGGGCTTTCCGATCGCCATCGTCACATCGGAAGCATCATGGAAGACTCAGGACGATCACGGCACCGTGGACTACCTGTCGCAGGCTGGTGCTGACGTTGAGCATCTGCGGCTCGAAGAACACGGTATACGCGGGAACGGTCACGCCATGATGCTGGAACTCAACAGTGATGTGATCGCTGCCCTGTTGTCTGACTGGCTGGCGCGCAAGGGCTTGTGCCAGGTACGGAACCGATGATGTCCCGCCGCGAAGGAATGAGGGAACCCGACCGAAATCTGCCTTGTCCGCCGCGGATTCGGCCTGTACCTTTGGTGGCCATCGGACCTTCACGCCGCGGGGAGCGCTCATGTCATTGTCTCGATCAGGCACTGCGTCCAGTCTCACTCTGCTGGCACTCTCCGCCCTGTCCTTCGCTTCGTTCCCGTCATGGGCGGATACGGCCAGCACGCCTCAGGTGCAGCCCACCCAGTTCATCGACCTGTTCGAGGCGATGTTCGGAGTGCATGCGGGGCAGCGCAGGAACCACACGAAGGGGTTGTGCGCCGCGGGAGAATTCGTCGGTACCGGTGAGGCGGCAGCGCTGAGCCGCTCGGCCCTGTTTTCCGGCAAGCCGGTGCCCGTCGTGGCCCGATTCTCCCTGGGTGGCGGCAGTCCGGATGCACCCGATTCCGCGCCGATCCCCCGCGGCATGGCTTTGGAATTCCACCTGCCTGGTGGTGCCCTGCAGCACATGACGATGCTGGACCTGCCGATCTTCGGTGCCGCGACCCCGACCTCATTCTATGAGGCGCTGGTCGCCGCGACACCGGATCCGAAAACCGGCAAGCCCGATCCGGCGAAACTCGACGCCTACATGGCCTCCCATCCGGATGCCCGGCCGCTCGCGGACTGGTCGAAGGGCCACACGCCCACCGCCAACTATTACCAGTCGGCCTATTTCAGCATCCATACGTTCAAGTTCCTGGATGCCAAGGGCACCGGGCACCTGGTGAAATGGCGCTTCGTACCTCGTGATGGCGTCAAGGAACTGACCCGGGCCGAACTGCAGGCCGCGCCGCATGACTTCCTCGACAAGAACCTCATCGCACGCACCGCAAAATCGCCGGCGGTGTGGGACATGATCGTCTATGTGGGCAAGCCGGGCGATCCGCAGGACAACCCGACTCTGGCCTGGCCGGAAGACCGCAAGCACTTCACCGCGGGCACGCTTACCATCTCGCAGGCGATGCCGCAGAAGGGCGCCAGCTGCGAGCCGATCAACTTCGATCCCCTGGTCATGGCCGAAGGCATCGCAGCCACCAATGACCCGGTCCTGCTGTTCCGCTCCCCCGCCTACGCCATCTCCTTCGGCAAGCGGCTGTCGGGCAGATAATCTCTCGTCCGAATACCGCTCGCCTCAGGAGCTGCCGGCGCGCGCTGCACCGAATCGGGCCGCCAACACCGTGACCGAGCCGCAGGTCAGCAGGCTGGCGAGCATGCCGATGGTCAGTGCTCGGTCATGCTGGAAGTAGCCATGCAGGGCGCCGATGAACTGCAGGGCGTTGAAGCCGGCAAACGAGAATACGGAGATGCCCTGGGCGGTGCGTGTGCGCCAGATGTGCAAGGCCTGCGGCACGAACAGCGCCGCGTTCAGGATCATCGCGAAACCGAAGATCAGGGCAACGACGTCCTTCACGCGCGCGCCGGCTCCTCGGCGGACAGATCCTCCACGGGCCGGAAGTCCTCATCGATTCCGAACAGCCGTGGCCCGAAGACCTTCAGGCACTCCGGCCGGCGCATGATGGGAGCTGCGCTGTAGCCGATGACCCGCACACGCTGTCCGTAGGCCAGCATCTCGGCGGTCAGGGGCTCCGCGGATTCGGCATCCAGCACGGCGATCAGGTCCGGGACGATCGTGACGGTGCGGCCGCGGTTGCGCGCGACCAGATACTCGTTCTGGATCTCGATGCGGAATTCCGGCTCCTCGGATGCGCCGCTGCTGATCAGCACCCGTCCCCAATGCCAGCCATCCCGCGTCTCATGCAGTACATCCACGATCCTTCCGTTGAACAGCTCACGCGCATGGCGGCCTTCCTGGGGTGCATTCAGGAACTCCAGCACGCCGGCCACGGGATCCGCCTGGGACTCGCGCGCCTGGCGGATGCGGCGCCCGATCTCCAGTGTGTGGCTGACAGTGTCGTGAACCGCGAGTTGCTTCACTTGCCGGCCCGACATGGGATAGAAGCTGCCGAAAATCATGGACCCCAGCGCCGCGCAGACCGAGCGCACGACGTCCTCGGCAATCCGGTTGGCGGTGGTTCGAACGTGGGCGACGTTGCCTGAGTCATCCATCAGGATGCTCGGCGTCGCACCGCATCCGTAGACTCCGAACGTGGTCATTTCCAGGTGCGGAAAGGCCCGGCCCATTCCGTCCCCGTCAACTACGGGAAGTCCGGCACGCGTGCCCAGCGCCAGCGGAAACATCGAATTGACCCCACCGATCTCCGCGCTGATCAGCGCATCGATCTTGCGGCCGTAGAAACTTTCGCTGGCCTCCAGCAGACGCAGCAGTGTGTTCGTGCTGACCAGGTGTTCGACGATGACCGTCGGGGCTCCGACGCCGGCGATCGATAGCACGAAGGCGTCATCCGGCAGCTCGGAGGCCTTTATGATTTTCGCGCTGCGCCCCTCGGCCAGCTGGTTGCGCAGGTACAGCTCGCCCACGTAGGGATCGCCGCCGCCGCCGGAACCCAGCAGCACGGCGCCGCGCGCCATGTCCTGCACATCGATGTCGTTGGTGATCGAGAACACTAGCGCTCTCCGGAGGCAAGCCGTCCCACGGCCCGCACTTTGACCTGGACCGCCGTGGTCCGCATGTGAGTCATGGGCAGTTCGGTCAGTTCGACGATATCGACCGAACCGGGCTCGGCGCCCGCGGCGAGAGCGGCTGCCAGCGCCTCTTCCCGAGCCTGCTCCAGCGCCTTCTCGCGCCCGATGGCGAAGTCAAACAGCCGGTCCACGCGCCCACTCACCATGGAGATCGCCGCGCCCACGGCGTTGGCGACGTCCGCATGCTTCGGCCGGTGGACCTCGGAGGTGCCCCGTAACGAGCGACTCAGCAGGATGTGACCGCCGCCCACCAGGATGACGGGCACGGGCTTGCTGCTGGTCTTCATCTGATCGATGGCATCCTCGATCTGGGTGTGGATCCGGTCGAGCACGGACTGGACCATCGCATCGGGCACGGAGCGGACGCGGGCCGGATCGCCGATCGCGGCCTGCCCGGCCCGAACGGCGACGTCCGTCGTCGTCAACTCCTTGCCGCCAAACACCAGTGCACGGCGATCGAGCTCATAGCCCACCGAGTCAGGGCCGAGGCGCACCACCGGTGGCGCGCCGCGCACGAGCGTACCGCCACCCAGTGCGATCGACAGGACGTCGGGCATGCGGAAGTTGGTGCGGACTCCGCCGATGAGATGCGCCGTCGCAGTTTCTCGCGGGAACCCGCGCACGAGGAAGCCCAGATCGGTCGTCGTGCCACCGATATCCATCACGATGGCATCCTGGATTCCGGTCAGGAAGGCGGCACCGCGAATACTGTTGGTCGGTCCGGCCGAACAGGTCACGATCGGAAAGCGGGTCGCGTACTCGGTCGAAACGAGCGTGCCGTCGTTCTGACTGAAGTAGATGGGCGCCTTGACACCCACCCGGCCAAGCGCATCCCGCAACGACGTCACGACCTTGCGTGACAGGTTGCGCAACGATGCGTTGATCAAAGCTGCGTTTTCCCGATCGATGAGGCCAAGTCCGCCCACCTCGCTCGACAGGGTGATGTCCGCCTCAGGATGGACACTGGCGATGATCTGAGCCGCCTTCTGCTCGATGTCGGGGCGTACTGGTGCGAAATTGGAGGTCACGGCGATCGAGCGAATCCCCTTGGCGCGGATATCGGCGCCTGCCTGCTCGAGTCCCGCCGTGTCCAGCGGGGCGTAGTCGCGGCCGTCGTAGAACGACCCGCCCCCCACCATATAAGAGTGTCGCCCCACCACGCTGATGAGGTCCGCGGGCCACCCCACCATGGGCGGAATGCCGTCCGCCTTGGGAAGCGAAACGCGTACGGCGGCCACCGGAGTCAGATCGCGCCGCTGCACGAATGCGTTGATGAACTGGGTTGTCCCGATCATGACGGTCGCGAGCGCATCGGGCGCAATACCCGCCGTGCCGAGCACAGCCTGCGCAGCCGCGATCAGGCCGTCACCGACCTCGGGTGTAGTGGAGCGCTTGGCTGCGGCCACGACCTCGTCGCCAATCATGATCACCGCATCGGTGTTGGTCCCGCCGACATCTACACCCAGAACGGGCCGTGGTGCGCTCACTGGCGCCTCCCCGAGAGCCGATTCACGATGATCCTGCCCCCCTTGATGACAAGTTTCAGATAGCGTTCCGGCTCGGCCAGTACCTGCACGTTTTCGAGTGGATTGCCTTCCACCCCGATGACATCGGCGAGCGCCCCCGCTGCGAGCGTACCGATCTGCCCGGTCTGGTTGACGAGTTCGGCGTTGACCCGCGTTGCCGAGCGCAACACGTCGAGCGGCGCCTGGATGCGGCCGCGCACCTTGAATTCATCCGCCTGGCGGGCGCGCAGTTCACCGAACAGGTCGGTACCGAATCCGAGCTTCACACCCGCCCGGACGCACTCGGAAAGAGCCGCGCAATTGCGGTCGGCCACCGCAGCAAGCTTCTCGGCGGCGCCCCGCGGCAACCGGTCGCCACTCTCACGCAGAACATCGACCACGGCGAGTGTGGGGACCACGAATGCGCCTGCCTCCGCCACCTCATCAGCGCTTTGTCGATCCATCAAGGTGCCGTGCTCTACCGAACGCACACCATTGCGCACGCACCGACGTACGGCTTCCGCGGTATGCGCATGCGCCATGACATACGTTCGTCGCGTGGCCGCTTCCTGCACCGCCGCGCCAATTTCCTCGTCCGTGAACTGATCCATCCAGATCGGATCCGTGGGTGACAGCACGCCGCCGGAGACGAACAGCTTGATGTGATCGGCGCCCTGCCGCAGCTGCTCCCGTACGGCCCGCCGCATCTCATCGACACCGTCCACGACCTGACTGAGCGCACCGCTGTAGCCACATCCGCAGATGGAAATCGAGTCCCCCGGCCGCATGTCCCCGTGACCACCCGTCTGCGAGATGGCCTTGCCGGCGAGCAGGAGTCGTGGACCCTGTATCAGACCGCGCTCCAGCGCCCGCACCAGACCGATGTCGCCACCGCCTGCGTCCCGGACCGTCGTGAATCCTCTCAACAGGGCGGATTCCAGGTGCTGGCGTGCGTCCAAAGCCCGCAGGGAAGGATGCTGGCGGTCGATGGATGCGACATCGAAGGTGGAACTGACCGGATGGAAGTGTGCATCGATCAGCCCCGGCAACACAGTCAATCCGGTTGCATCGATCACCTCCGCAGTCGCTTCATCCCCGCGGGGTGCCTGAGTCGTGCGGGCCTCTGCACCCCCACGCGAGGGCTCCTCCAAGCGTATGGCCGCAATGCGATCATCCGTAATCGCGATGCTGGCCAGGCGACCTGCGTGCAGATCGGTTC
Source organism: Steroidobacteraceae bacterium (assembly GCA_035542375.1). Taxonomy (GTDB): domain Bacteria; phylum Pseudomonadota; class Gammaproteobacteria; order Steroidobacterales; family Steroidobacteraceae; genus 13-2-20CM-66-19. Next base: position 8,103 of record DATKLO010000159.1, read on the forward strand.
CATCGAAGTACTGTTCCGTGCGCAGGATGAGGGAAGCCATCGTCGACAAGCTCCATCAAAGACTGACGCGGACGTCGATGCCGTAGGAAGCAGGAGGCACGAGGAACCCGATACCGGCCACGCCGATACCCAGTGAGGGTGACACGTACTGCGAATAGGCCCGCGTGTCGGTGATGTTGCGTCCCCACACGTACACATTCCAGCGCCCGGTTTCAAGGCCGAGCCGAGCGTTCAGGTACTGCTTGGCGTTCTGCACGTCCATGTTGTCGAGCTGCCAGTACTTGCGTCCGTACAGCTGACCATCCACGCGCCCGTACCAGCTCATGCCGTTGCTCAGGGGCTGACGATACTCCGTTCCCAGTGCCGCGTTCCAGGGAGTCAGGTTGGGCGTGTAGTTGCCGACATACTGCGGGAAGGCCGGCAGCTGCTTGATTTTCGCGT
>DATKLO010000160.1:0-2216 GCA_035542375.1 Steroidobacteraceae bacterium
GCCGGTGCCACGCGCAGGATTGTGAGTCATCCAGATCTGGAAGGTCGGATCGCCGAACGGCGCACAGCACGTGGGCATGCCCACGAACAGTTCCACCCCCAGATCGTACACCCTGCCGCCGGCGACTCGCCTGAGAACGTCCAATCGCGATGCATCGGTCATCATGTTGAGCGTGCCGATCTCGTCGGCGGGACCCCACGGACTCTTCGCTGCCACGTTCTTCGCAATCTGCGCGACTGCCCCTCCTGACGCGACCGCAAATCCCACTCCACCAACCAGCGCGAGCACAGCTATCATCGGTTTCATGCGGCACCTCCTTTGTCGTGGCACATGGACAACGGTTCGGGCATAGGTAGCACCCAGCCCCCCTCCCTCTCCCGACCGGGTGAGGGAGGTCGCGACGAGCCTCAGCACTAGCCCAGCGACCGATACACCTGCTGCTCGAAAGCGTAGAACAGGGGAAGTGCCTTCTCGTCTGCAAACGGCAAGACCTGCGTCAGGTACACGCCGCCAATGCCTTTGCTCTGGTCGATCCAGAAGTAGGTGTTCGCCAAGCCCGCCCAGGCCAGGCTGCCCGGCGTGCGCCCGGTGGGCGCGGTTTCCTGATTGATCATGAAGCTCAGGCCCCAGTTCTTGGGCAGGCCCGGGAAGAACTCCGCGTCGTTGGTCAGGTTGGGCTTCTGGGTCTTGAGCATGGTGACCTTGAGATCGCCCATGGCGTTGCGGGACATCAGCTCGACCGTCTGCGGCTTGAGCACCTGGTTGCCGTTGCCCTTGCCGCGGTTGAGGAAGATGCGCATGAACTTCGCGTAATCCCCCGCGGTCGAGTATAGGCCCCCTCCACCCATCTCGAACTCAGGGTCCTGGGGCAGCTCGAAGTCGATCGCGGTAAAGCTGCCGTCCGCACCGTGCGCATGCACCTTCGCCAGACGGCTGCGCATGTCCGGCGTGATCTTGAAGGCCGTGTCGTCCATCCCGAGCGGGTCGAAGATGTTCTCCTTCATGTAGTAGCCAAGTGTGTTGCCGCTCACGGCTTCGACCATCTTCCCGGCCCAGTCGATGCCGATGCCGTATTCCCAGCGCTCGCCCGGATCGGACAGCAGCGGAGTAGTCAAGGCGATGTTCTTGCAACTGCCGATTCCTGGGATTTCCTTGAGCGCCTGATAGCGGACCAGATCCGCGCTCCACAGATCGTAGGCGAATCCTCCCGTGTGGGTGAGCAGATGACGCAAGGTGAGGGCCCTCCTGGGTGCACGCAGGCGCGGCTGTCCGTCCGCATCCCAGCCGTCCAGCACGCGTGTGCGGGCAAGGTCCGGCACCCAGCGCGTGACCGGGGTGTCCAGCTTGACTTTCCCCTGCTCGACGAGCTGCATTGCCGCCGTGGCGGTGACCGCCTTGGTCATCGAAGCGAGCCAGACCACCGTATCGGGCGTCATACGAGTCGATTGACCGTTGATGCGCTGTCCGAAACCGCCCTCGTAGATCACGCCACTGCGGTCGATGGCCAGTGCCACGACGCCGGGGATGTCGCCGGTGTCGGCCGCGCCTTGCAGTAGCGCGTCGGCATTGCTTTGCAGAGATCCCTGGCTGCGCGCGTGTCCCGCGGCGCCACTGGCCAGCAGGGCTGCCCCTGCCTTCAGGAAAGTTCGGCGATCGGCCTTCATAGGTCTCCTCCTTTGGGGTTGTTGTGCTTACGCCACTGTCGAGACTCCCGTTGCGGTTACCCGGGGTGGGAAGCGTGCGCTGATGGTGCTTCTCGGGCAACGCGATCGAACGATACCCCCGCTCGCGCAACTTTGCGAGAGGGCTGCAGTGAACGACGGCAAACTATCGCTCGCGGTCAGCACGCACCATGCCGCCCGCGCAGCGCGCTTCTCCAGAATACACGCGGCGCAGCGTGGCCGCGCGGCGATCGCCTTGTATCTTCCCGGCGAGGCTGCTACGGTTGAACCTGTGCTGTCCACTGATCCGACCGACGGATGAAGGGCCCGCTTGACCAGGCGCCGGCGCGCCCGACCAGCGCCTACCGCCTGCGCGCGGATGGCACATTCGATTCGACGGAGCTGACACGCGGCCCCTGGGACCCGGCTCACCAGCACGCAGGGCCTCCGATCGCGCTCGCTGCGCGCGCGCTCGCAAGGGCGGCGCACACGCTCGGGATGGGACACATTGCGCGCCTGACCGCGAGTCTGTGGCGCCCGATTCCGATTGCCGCG
>DATKLO010000161.1:0-2310 GCA_035542375.1 Steroidobacteraceae bacterium
GTTGCTGCTGGCGTCGACGACGGCGCGCGCAGAGCAGAGTGACAAGGTCGAGCACGCGGCCGTGTCCTCGGTCATCTCGTCCGGCGCAACCCTGCTACTGAAGGATACCGAGCACCCGGTGCTCTATGCCTTCGGGCTGACGATGTTGGCGGGGTTCGCCAAGGAAGCCTACGACAGCCGTAGCGGCGGCACCGGGTGGTCCTGGTCCGATCTGGGAGCCGACGCGGTAGGAGCCGCGTTAGGCGCTGGCGTGACGGGTCTGATCATCGGACCGCGCTTCCTGGGCTGGAGGACGACATGGTGATCAAGTCGACCGCCACGGCGAGCGGCAGGCCGTCGACGCTTGATTGCCCGAGGAGCTGAATCGGGGATCCGTACAGCCGATGCTGATGTCATTGCCGCGTCGGGGGCTCGCAGCCGATCGGGGCGAACGCAATCGCAAGCTGACGCAGTTGCTCCCCCGAAACTTTGTAAACCGTTGTCCCACACCCGCCGACCAACTGATCGGCTTGCTGCGGAGTCGTCTCTGGGCGGGGCAACAGTAGCGCTAGATCAGCACGCTTCAGATTCGAGTGGCTCCCCGACCTGGGCTCGAACCAGGGACCTGCGGATTAACAGTCCGTCGCTCTACCGACTGAGCTATCGGGGAACTTGCGAAGCCGCGTATGATAGCGGCCCCCCCTGGCATGGTCAATGCACCGCAGGGCGCGTGATGCGAACGCGAACCAAGATTCTGGCAGGGGCACTCGGCTGTACCGTACTGCTGGCGGCTGCGGCGCCCTGGCTGATCCCCTTGTCCCATTTCATCCCGCTGGTTGAGGCACGTGCCCAGGAGCGTCTGGGCCAGCCAGTGCGTGTCGGGCGCCTGCAAGCCTACCTCCTCCCGGTGCCGAGCGTGCTCGCGTCCGACATCGTCGTCGGCGAGCAGGGCATGCTGCGCATTCAGCGGTTGCGCGTCACGCCCAGCTTGTGGAGCATGTTCTCGGAGATCAAGCGCATCAACGAGGTCCGCGCGGAAGGCGTAGTGATCACGCGGGAGGCGTTGCGCGCCGCCCCCGGCTGGCGCAAGCCTTCGGGGGACAGCCGAGCGAAAGCCGAGGTACGCAAGGTCTCGGTACGCAATGCGCAGCTGCAACTCGGCGCCGTCGTCTTGCGCGAGCTGGCGGCCGATGCCGCCCTGGAAGGCGGTGCCCTGCGCCAGATCGTGGTCCGAACCCAGGACGACCGGCTACGCGTGACCGCCTCGCCGAATGGCCCAGGCCAGTACCGCCTCGCAGTCGTCGCGCGCGGTTGGAAGCTGCCGGCCGGGCCACCGATCGTGTTCGAGCGTCTGGACGCCACGGCCACGCTGACGGAGCGCGCCATAGCCACCCGGGATATGCAAGGCGTCCTCTACGGCGGCGCCTTCAAGGGTGAACTTAACGTAGGTTGGAAGCCGTCCTGGTCGGTGTCGGGGGCACTCACCTTGGATCAGGTCGATCTACGCCGCGTGTCACTGCTCTTCTCCCAACAATCCGAGCTCAGTGGCCTGCTCAGCGCTCGGCCAAGATTCTCTGCGCAGGCTCACGACCCCCCGGGGCTGCTCGCCGCCCTCGTGCTGCAATCCGACTTTGTCGTCGAGAATGGCATGTTCCAGCGCGTAGATCTGGCCGCCGTGGCACGTAACCCGCTTGCGGCCAACCCGGGCAACGGCGGGGCGACGCGATTCAGCGAGCTGTCTGGGCAACTCGAGATCGATCAGGACGGCTACCACTTCGATAAGCTGAAGGTCTCCTCCGGGCTGCTCTCCGCCAGCGGGGCGATTTCCGTCGCCCGTGATCAAGCGCTCTCGGGTTACCTGGAGGCTGCGGTCGCAGGCACCGGCGAGCTGGTCGCGGTGCCTCTCCGGGTGAGCGGATCGTTGAAGAATCCGAGCGTCATGCCCACTCGAAGCGCAGTCGCCGCCACGATCGCGGGCTCGGTGCTGCTGCCCGGGATCGGCACTGCAGTGGGTCTGAAGGCCAGCCAGCTTACCGAGCGGCTGTTCGGCGCGAGCCGGCATCGTTCTGATGCACCGGCCCCGGCAGCCCAGTAGGTTCGTCCGCTACCTCTCGGGCCGTCTGGCCGATCGCCGCTGCAACCTAATCGACAGTGCACAACGCGAGCAGAGCCTGAACGGCCCGCGCCATGCCCGCGCGCTGACTGCGGGTGCCGCTCATGCACCGGGCGCCCGCAGGCCGAAGATCAGCTCGGGGTCGCCCGGCACCCAGTTGCCGTCGAACTGTGAGCGGCGACCGATGCGCCGGCCCCGGCAGCCCAGTAGGTTCGTCC
>DATKLO010000162.1:0-35557 GCA_035542375.1 Steroidobacteraceae bacterium
TGAACATGTAGATGCCCTGATCGTTCATCACCTGCAGTCCGCGCACGTGCGGATAGATACCGAGGATTTCGTCGATGATCGCCAGGTTCTCCTCCCAGTGGTTCTCGGTCATGCTGGAAGAGGTGTCGACCACGAAGATCACGTACTCGCTGTCGATGGGGATTCCGGCCACGGCCTCCGTGGAGGGGCGGCTCGCCTGATCCTGCAGGACTCGACGCATCTCGGCGGTCAGCGTCTGTCGCGCGCTCACCAGGTCGCGCACCACCGTGTTGGTGACAGCAGCCTCCTGAGTGCTCGCAGGATGCTGCCCGCGCGTGGGCTCCAGGTCGCCCGAGAGTTGCTCGAGCCTGTGCCGTTCGCGCTGCAACTGCTCGAGGCGCCCCTGCAACTGGCGCTGCAGATCGTCCGATTCACCCCGAATGTTCTGCAGTTGCTGCTGCAGATCGCGCAGCCTGGCTTGCAGGTTCACCCGGCCGCGCTCGATGCGTTCCGGCCGGCCCACCTCCGTCAGCACCAGCAGCAGGATGATCGCCCCGAAGCCGCAACAGATGCAGTCGAGGAATGCCAGGCTGAAGACCTCCACCGAGCGACGCCGTGCCATGATTGCGGGCCTAGGGCCAGTCTTTCGACGGCATCAGCAGCGTGCCGCCGGTCAGCCGCGCCAGATTCCAGAAGCGGTGCGTCGCCTGCAGGTCGCCCAGCATCGGCAACAGGATCGAGTCCACCGGCACGCTCGCGGGTAACTGCGCCACGGCCTCGTCGAACAGCCGCATGCGGCCCTCCGAGTCGACGTACTTGCGTGTCCCGGCGGTGCGACCCTGAGTCGGCAGTCCGTCGGTGATCAGGACGATCTGGTCGGGCCCCGGACTCAAGCCGTGCGCCGCGGTAAAGGCGTTGTAGAGACTGGTTCCGTCGGCCGGAACCAGGGCATGCAGGTTGGCCAGCGAACGGGCGAGCTGCGGCGCGTCCTCCGCGGCCATCCAGCGGCCGGACCAGTCGGGCAGCAACGCGTGGGCGGCCGTGTTGAATGCATAGATCTGGTATTCGCTGTGCGGCGGCAGCTGCGTGAGCAGCCAGCTGACCGTGTCCACCGCGCGCCGCCATTTGGCGGCCTCCCGCTTCTGCGCGTCGTCGGCATTTCGCAAACGCAGGACGCTGACCACGTCCTCATGGAGCATGCTGGCCGACACATCGAGCAGGATGAGGATGCGCTTGCCATGCATGCGGATGCCGGTGATGTAGCGCCGGTCCCCGCCGAGGTCGCGGAAGCTGCTCAGCTGCTGGCCCGGTGCGGACCGATCGAGGCTGCCGGCTTCGAGCCGGCGCGAGCCCGATTCAGCGGGCGGCAGATCCGCCTGGAGTGCCGCGGTGTTGTCGCGCTGCGCGGTGGTCTCGGACTCCTCGACTGAAAGCCGCTGCGGCCGCTTCGACAGGGAGGCAGCGAGACTCTTCTCGCGCTGGACGTCGCTCGCAGTCTCGCTCTGTGTCGCTTCGATCTCATTGTGGAGAACCACCAGGCCGCGCGCACCCTCCTGAACCTGTTGCTCCGCGCGATCGACCTGCGCGCTCAGCGCATCCGTGCTGTGAAGGCTGCGCACCCCGGCCTGGGCGCTCACGATGGTGTAGAACAGAATCACCGCGCCGAATCCGCAACAGATGCAGTCGAGAAACGACAGCGTGAACACTTCAGCTGCGCGCCGCTGTCTGGCCATGCCGGTACTCAGCCGCCCTGGCCAACCGCGATCAGAGCGAGTTCGACACCCGGCTCGCCGATTCGGATCCGGTCGCCTGCGCGCACGCGAACGCGCTCCGCGACGCGCTCGCCGTTGACGAACGTTCCATACGAACTGTGGTCCAACAGCAGGCGCTCCTCTCCATCGCTGATGAACGTGCAGTGTCGGCGTGACACGCCGGCCAGGCCGTCCGGCAGCACGAGAGCCGACGGATTTGCGGGGTCTCTGCCCACCACCAGGGGTGCGCCTCCGAGGGAAAAGGCGCGCCCCTCGAACAACACATGGGATGCCGGAGCTGCGCGACCCCGGCTCTCTCCCAGGGACTCGCGCGCAAGCGTATGGACCAACCCGGCCAGCGGCTGCAACGACAGCCGGCGCATCAGGTGCACGCCATCTGCGTTTGCGGCGAGATCGAGCAGCGAGACCGCCGCCGCGGCATATCCATCGGGCACGCGGATCAGTTCGCATTCCGCGAACTGCTCCAGCTCCTGCCTCGGTCCGGGGAACCCCACCACGCTGCGAGGTGCAATCAGACGCAGCGGCGCTCCCGCAGGTCGCAACTGATGAATCAGACCGGTGACGGTCCGACTCCAGGCTCCGGCAGCGTCGGCAAACTGATCGCGCGTGAGCTCAACGGAGAACCGTTCACTCCCGTGGTCCACGTGAACAGTGACGCTGCCATGTTGTGCTGCGGTTTCCCCGAGCGCGGGGAGATCGCCAAACAGACGCTGTTCGATGAGAGCATCGTGCAGCGGGTCGAAACGCGTCTGCCGCATCATCGCCGTACTGATCAGACGCAGCCACGCCTGATAGAGATCGAGCAGCCCGCCATTCCGCGACAGTACCGACCGGTGCCGCCGCACTTGTCCCCCGGCAACGCCGACCGCGGTTGCCGCGACGTGATGCAGACCGACCTCGAGCACGATCGCATCGCCAGCCGCCTCCATTGAAGCGACCGTCGCGACAGCCGAATCCACGAACCCGGTGACCGTCAGACCGATCGACTGCGCGATCGCGAGCACCACACCGAGTCCCTGCGTCTCTGCGCCGGCGGGAGCTGCGATCCAGACCGGCTCCCCCGGGTCCGGTGGCTGCTCGATCAGGCGCCGGCGCAGCTCGGCGGCGAGAAGTTGGGCTCCGCGCCCGCCTCCCACTCCGCGCCCGCCTGCGATTCCGGACAGCACCGAACCGAGATGGCGGCTCGACGTCGCCGTGGGCTGACTGCGCAAGGCGTCCCAACCAGGAGTACCCGGGGCGGCCGACGTGCCGCCATCGAAGACCACACTCGGCCCGGTCTGCAGCACCCGCCCCGTGCGCGCGAGACTGAGGGCACGGTCGTCGAGCTGGATTGCAAACGTCTGCATCGCCCGCGTTTGCTCAGATGTCCGTGGGGAAGCTGACGGTGTGATCAGCGGATTGAGCAGGATCCGGCGCGACGGTCGGATCGTCGTGGATCGTCGCCGACTCCTCCGGAGCGGATGGAGGCGGGTGCGCAATGGCTTGCGCCGCGCTGGCTGGCGCGGCGACGGGCGTCGGCACGCGCGCTGGCGCGGCTGCGGACTGTGCCGCGCGAGCTGGCGCGGCCACCGCCTGTTCTGCGGTCCGCAACGTCACCACGGCGGCGCCAGCGAACAGCAGGACGCCCACCACCATGATCCACGTGGTCGATCTCGATTTACCCATGTGTCCCTCTCCTCGTGATTCGGCATTGGCCATCATTCGGCATAACGCGCAATCCTGAATCCCACCGTGCTGCTGCTGCCATCCGATCCGCCACGCCAGGCGAGTCGTTGTGGCGCGGTCGAGCTGACTTTCCAGCTCGCCCCCCGGAGCACGTGACGTGCACCATCCAGCGGACCGAGCGGATCGAGCACGATGGCGGAGCTTCCCGTGCCGTCGCTGTAGTAGTCGTTCATCCACTCTGACAGTCGTCCCGAGAGGTCCTGCAGGGCCAGCGGGGGCGTGTGGACCGCATACTCCCACTCGGATTCGGTCGGCAGGCGGTAGCCGATGGTCACGGGCCTGTGCAACACATAGCGGTCACCGCTGCGCTCGTACGCCGGCGGCAGGTTGTCGCGCTCAGAGAGCCAGTTGCAGAATTCGGCGGCGTCGGTCCAGCTGACCTGCGTCACGGGCTGCTCGTCGGAGCCGGTGCGCCGGTCGATCGGCAGACCGTGATTGACGCGGAAGCGCCGGAACTGTTCGTTGGTGACCTCGGCCACACCCAGATAGAAAGGCCGCTGCAGTCTGACCCGCTGCTGCCCCGCGCTCACGTTCTGCACCCCGGAGCCGTCTGCCGGCATCGTGAAAGCTCCCAGCGGCACGAGCTTCAACACATATCCCGTCTGCGAGTAGATGACGGAAGCCTTCTGTGCGATGGCCGCCGCACGCTCCTGGGAGACCAGCTGATACTGCACGGTGCGGTCCAGACCCTTGGCGGGAGTGACCTTGGTGGTGAAAGTGACCCACCCGTCCTTGCGGACTTCGATCTGGTGCTCGACTGCCGAGAGATCGATCGACACGGGCGTCTGGCCGCGGTCCCGACCATCGATGAGCAGCCGCGCACCGTCCGGCGTACCCTGCACGGTGACCCGCGCACCGGCCGCCTCAGGCCGCGCGTCGATGCGCAGCTGGCTGCCGGGCTCCGCAAAAATCTGCTGATTCCACACGGCGTAACCCGGCGCGTTGACACTCAACTCGTACGCGATCCCGGCGGGCAAATCGATACCGAGCGGCGTACGCCCACGCAACACTCCGCCGATCGTCACCTCGGCACCGCTGGGCTGGGAAGCGACAGTGACATGTGCGTCCGGTTGGCCGAGTGTGACTGGGCCAATCGCAAGAGCCTCTCCTGCCCGCAGCACGACACTGCTTTCCCAAGTCTTGAATCCGGGCGCCGAAATGCGTACCTGTCGAACACCTGACGGCGCATCGACTACCGCGGGCGCACGGCCGTGATCCACGCCATCCACGAAAACACGGGCACCCGAGGGGACAACGGAAATCTGCAGCGTGCCCCACGACGGTTGCAGCGGGACTTTCACGTCCTGAGTGACACCGGCCCCCTCCACTTCGACCGACACTATGGAGTCGACATAGCGTGGTGCGCGGACCGTAAGGGTGTGAGTCCCTGCCGCGACCTGAATCGCGCCCGGCGCACGCCCTGACTCCGCGCCGTCGACACTGACGAGTGCCGCAACCCCTTTTGTGTCGATTCGCAGGGTTCCCGGCAGCTTGGCCAGCCGGAGACGCGCGATTGGATGTTGCCCACTGCGAACGTCGACGGTCGTCTGCGCTGGGACATAGCCGTCGTGCTCGGCACGCACGATATGCCGTCCGGACAGTACGTACAGAAGATCGCCCGCGTGCACGGCCACCGCTGTTCCGGGGTTGCGGATCCGGGCATCCGCAGGTTGGATATCCAGCCGCACGCCGTGCAGGCCCGAGGCGATCAACACGACTGTCAGCATCACGCCGGCAGCGGTTAGAGCGGCGATGCGCCAGCGGCGTCGGCGTGAGTCGGCAGCGATGCGCTCGCGCTCGAGCGTGTCTTCGACGGATATGGGGACCGGGTGAATCCGGAGCGAGTCGTCGCCTCTACCCGCCGGCAGTTCCGCGATCAACCCCGCAGGCGGGACGGTGTTGTTGCCAGCCGGATGCAGGGTATCCAGGTGCAGTAAAGCACGAGTCAGGTTGAGGACGACTACCTGCGCGTCACCGATCGTAATGACATCGTGGCGACCCAGGCTGCGAGGCGCCGCCAGATGCTGGCCATTGAGGCGCGGATGCGCCTCGCCGAGCGGTCGTGCCGTCCAAACCGTCTCGTGGCGCTCGATCTGGAGAGCCGCGCCCGCAGCGGCTCCGGGTACGACGATGTCGGCACCGGTGCCACCCAGAGTCACACTATCCTGGAAGAGGCGCTCTCCCGCTGGCTCGCGGATCCGGATCTCTGCGCGCGAAACGCAGTCCGTCAGCGCCGCAGGGGTCATATCTTGACCGGCGGCTGGTCTGCGCGGAGGTTCATGCGTGTGCGTGAGCTCGGATCGGGTGCGTGAGCTCAGATCGGGTCCGAGCAGCTCACCCTGATGGTCTGTGCGTCCTGTCCCGGTGACACCGTGATCTCGCGGCGCACGTCGCGGAAGCCGTTGCGGGTTCCAACCACGGTGTACCGGCCGGGCCTGAGTTCGATCTCGCGGCGCGAGAAGGCGCCGAACGAGCCGATGCTGGGGATGACGACCTGTGTCGAGTTGTCGGATAGCAGCGCCAGGCGTACCGGGCGGTCGATGCCGGGGAGGAGCGATTGCAGCCGGGCAATCTGGGAGCGCAGCACTGGTCCCTGCGGCGACTGCGCTTCGGCGGTCTCCAGCAGCAGCCGCGCCTCGTTGCGTGCTCCCTGCGATCCCAGCCGGTCGGGCCGATCGATCAGCTGCTGCAGGCGGCCGGCGAGTTCGGCGCGCGAGCTGGTCCGGGCCTTGCCTTCCTGGGCAAAGGCCAGTGAGGGGTCGGCGCTCAACACATCGTCATAGGTCTGTTCCGCTTCCTCCCAGCGCTCCTGCGACTCGAGAGTGGCCGCACGCTGCCGCATGGACGCGAACCCACGCGCAGTCAGAGCGGCACCCACACGCTTGAGACCTTCCAGCGCTTCTGGACCGTTGGGCTTGAGCGCACGGGCCTTCACGAAAGCCTGATGCGCCTGATCCAGGCGGCCGGCGCCCAGAGCAGCGAAACCCGAACCCACCATCCTGGCGTAGCTGTCGTCACCGAATGCCGCATTGGCGCGGGCCTGCCCGGATCTGGCGAGGGTGTTGCCCGGATCGAGTGCCAGGGCCTGGCTGTAGTCCTGAGCAGCGCGTGCGAAATCGTGCGCGGCCTCCGCATTCTGTGCATCCGCCAGCAGCGGAAGCACGCCGTTGAGATTCTGCGCGCGACGCTGGCCTTCCGCTGCGCGGCGGTCGGCGGGATCGATGCGCCGGGCGAGGTCAAACGCCTGACCGGCGACTTCCTGCTGTCCGGTGCCCAGGGCCTTGTCACCGGCCGCCAGCTGCGCGTTGAGAGCCTGCGGTGCCCGCGCCTCCACGCCCTCGAGCAAGCGAGCCGCCGCGGTGAGCCGCTCAAGGGCAATGCGGGTGTTGCCCGCATCATGCGCCCCCACTGACTCAGCGGCGCGGGTCTTCGCGAGCGCGAAGTCTCGCCCGCCCCACGCTCCGGCACCGCGCGCCTCCACGGCTGCCATCCGGGCATCAAAACTCTGACGCAGCGTCCGCAGCCGCTGTTCATCATCTGCGCCACCCGCGCCAGCCTTGCCAGCCGATGTTGGTGCAGTTGCGCCTGCCAGCGTCGCGCCCCTCGCCGCCGGCGCGACAGTTCCGGGTACCGATTGCGATGAAGTGGCCGTGGCTCCGACGGTCGCGATTGCGGACGTCGCGCTGGCCGAAGTGTTGGTTACCGGAGAGTCCGAGGCTGCAGCGGTGGTCGTTCCGGATGATGTCGCCGCGGATGATGTCGGCGATCCACCCCCAGAGGCAGACCCCGGCAGTGGGGGCAGCGATGAGATCGCTGTCTGCAGCGGTACAACTACCGCACTGACGCCCGGAGGCAGTGATGCCGCATCAACCTTGGGCAGCCAGAAATAAGCGCAGGCGGCGGCGCCCGTCAGCAGTCCCAGGCCGATCCAGGGCCAGCGCCTGGGCCGAATGGGCTGAAGTCTCGCGACGCGCCGCAGCCCGTCCAGCGGAATGGCATTCCAGGTTGGTGAAGGCGGAACGACATTCACCTCGATCCTGCCGGCCGGAGCCGGATGAGCAGGAGATTCCCTGCGATCGGGCGGTGGCGGGGTCTCCGGCACGAACATCACCGGTTCGGTGCGTGGCCGTGTGCGGCGGTCCGCGACCCTGCGCCGATCGCGCCCCGATTCCGGCGACCAGCCTGTGTTGGCCGCGGGCGCGACGGCGACGCTCACATCCGCCGACGGATCGCTCTCGGTCGGCGCGGCATCTACCGAAGCCGACAAGACACTGATGGAGGCTGGCGGAGCACTGATCGGCGCGACGCTGGTGATCGGCGCGGCGCTGGTGATCGGCGCGGCGCTGGCAGACCTTGCTGGTTCGCTCGCTCGCTCCCAGAGAGCGTCCACTGGTACCGGTGCGCGCGGCACCGGGCTGTCTGCTGCCGATGCGGGAACGGGCGGTGGCTGCATCGGTGCGGCAGCGGCGGCCAGGATTGCCGCGGGACCACCGCGCTCGTAGTCGAACGTCAGCGTGTCATTGAGCGCCGCGTCCAGCTCGTCGATCACCTCACGCATGCTGCGGGGTCGCTTGCGCGGATCCTTCGACAGCATCCGCATGACGAGCGCACCGAACAGGGGCGGAATCTGTCGCGTGGGTACGAGATCGGGTACCGGTGCTTCGATGCAGCGGCGGCGATCGAAATGCGGATAGAACGGCGGATAGCCCGACAGCAGCTCGTAGGCCAGAGCGCCCAGACCGTAGATATCGTCCGCGGGTGTTGGCGGTTCCCCGCGCAACTGCTGGGGGCTGGCCGTGAACGGTGACAGCCCGTGTTGATTGCGACCCCGCAGGCTGTCGCGACTGGCGCTAGCCGAGACTTCCAGTCCCGTGATGGCCGTTTCCGCGACACCAAAATCGGCGAGGCGCGCGCGGCCGCGTGAATCGAACAGCACATTGCCCGGTTTGAGGTCCCTGTGCACCACGCCGCGCTCGTGTGCATGTTCGAGCGCGTGCGCCACCTCGAGCAGTACCGGAATGATTTCCAGGAATCCGGCCCCACGCAGCCGGCGCAGGTCACCGCCGGCGGCCAGCTCCATGGGCAGCACCATCACTTCGCCCAGGTCCTCGGGTGCATACACCTTCAGAATGGAAGGATGATCGAGGCGGCAGGCGATGTCGTATTCGCGCTCGAGACCGCTCCAGATCGTTTCCTTGCGCGCCAGCGCCGGGTTCATCAGTTTCAGAGCAATGTCGAGGCCGCGCGATCCGTCGCGTGCACGCCAGACCTCGCCCTGCCCGCCCACGCCGAGCAGGTTGATCAGTGTGTAGCGGCCGCCCAGGCCGCGCCCGAGCGCCGCCGCGGTCTCACTCATTGCTCTGCGCGCGCTCCATGTACAACCGCTCCGTTCACAGCCTCCGCGGGAAGATCCGGGCTCGTGACTATCATCCCGCCAACTGCCTCAACGTTCGAGTTCAGATTGGGACTACTGAATGAATCTTCAGATCGGCGTGTCCGCGTCCCGGGCGCACGCCGCGGCCACGCCATCGGATCAGCGCGGCATTCCTTGACCGTAACCGAAGGAGCAAGGTTCGTTCCAAGCCCGTGTGACATAACGTGCCGCACCTCAGTTTTCGCGGACGTTACCGCGGTAACTCAGGTACTCGGACCACAGCTTCCGGCGCAGCACCGGATCGGTTTCCTGCTCGGCCGCCTTGCGCAGGCGCCTGGCGATGATGTCGTCGTCACTGCCGTCAGGAATCTCGCGCGCCGCTGCACCATTTCCGCCCGCGACACCACCCGCTGATCCCCTGGCACCGCCAACTGCTTTCAGCCGATAAGCCGAAGCCGGCGCGCCCGAGGCGGCGGAAGTGCTCGTAGCAGCGCCGACAGCCGCCGCCGGAGGGGCAGTGGGCGGCACGGAAGCCACGACCATCGTCGCGGGAGGGGCAGTGGGCGGCACGGAAGCCACGACCGTCATCGCGGGAGTGGAAGCGGGCGGCGCGGAGATCGGTGCAGCAGCTGCAGTGGTTGACGCGGGAGCCGCGGCCCCCGGCGCGACAGCTGAGGTGCCGGCAGCCGAAGTGCCGTTCATATTGTCGGTAGAGGGCTCGCGCGCAGGCTCCTTGCGGAACAGCGCACACCCCGCAAGCAGGACGACGAGCACGCAAACCGGGGCGAACCTGCTCCCGGGATGAGGACCGTTCATCGTGTTTTTCCGTCGGATGTCTCGCGAGCTTTCTGTTGGCCGCTCGCGTGAGCATCAGTATGCCACTGCTGGCCGGTTTTGATTCGACCGCGATGCGGATTCGCGGTTCCCGCGCTCAGAACCCCAGCGACATCTGCGCTCCGGCCGGCCCCGGGGGACGGAACAGGTGGGCCGCCGAGCCGCCGTCCGGCCGCGAGTCGAGTCCCAGCCGGCGCGCGGCGATCTTGAAGCGATTGCGAATCAGTTGCGCGACGGGCCCGGTGCCCCGCATGCGCGTGCCGAAAGTCGAGTCGTAGTCGCGTCCGCCCCGTACGTCCTGGATCAGCGACATGACATGCGCCGCGCGCTGCGGGTGATGCTCCCGCAGCCAGTCGCGGAACAGGTCTTTGACCTCGTGAGGCAATCTCAGCATGACGTAACCCGCCCAGCGCGCCCCCGCCGCGGCCGCCGCTTCGAGAATGCTTTCCATCTCATGGTCGGTGAGCGCGGGGATGACCGGAGCCACCATGACACCAACGGGCACACCGGCTTGTGAAAGCTGCTGCACCGCGCGCAGCCGTGCCTGCGGCGAAGCCGTTCGGGGCTCGAGCGTTCGTTTCATTTCCGCATCGAGCGATGTGATGCTCAGCGTGACGTGAACCAGGGAGTCGCGCGCCAGGTCCTGGAGGAGATCCAGGTCGCGCAGCACTGAGCTGCTCTTCGTGATGATCGCCACCGGATGGCGGCACTTCGTCAGCACCTCGAGGATCGCGCGAGTGACCCGCAGGCGGCGCTCGACGGGCTGATAGGGGTCAGTGTTGGCGCCCAGCATGATCGGTTTGCAGACGTAGCCGGGTCTGCCCAGCTCGGCCTCGAGCACACGGGCGGCGTCCGCCTTGTAGAAGAGCCGTGTCTCGAAATCGAGGCCGGCCGACAATCCCATATAAGCATGACTGGGCCGGGCGTAGCAGTAGACGCAGCCGTGCTCGCAGCCCCGGTACGGGTTGATGGAGTAGTCGAACGGGATGTCGGGCGAGTCGTTGGTGGTGATGACTCCGCGCGCCCTGTCCGGCTCGACTGACGTGGCGATGGTGTCGGCCTGCTCTTCGACGTACCACCCGTCGTCCACCGCTTCTATGCCCGTGGACTCGAACCGCCCGGCCGGGTTGGTCAGGGCGCCCCGGCCACGGAATACCTTGCGATCGAAGACTGGCGGGCTCACGGCTGGACTGTACGCCCATCCAGTATCACCGTAAAGCTCACTCCCGCCGGCGGAACCGGTCCATGCGGCGCAGCTCAGGAAAAAGCCGCGTGTACACGGCCACCACCACCAGAGTCGCGAGGCCACCCAGCACCACGGCACGGACCAGCCCGAACCAGCGGGCGGTCACACCCGACTCGAACTCGCCGAGTTCATTGGAAGCTCCGATGAACATGGAGCTGACCGCGCTGACGCGCCCGCGAATGGCATCCGGTGTCTCGAGCTGCACCAGCAGGTGCCGGATGTAGACGCTCACCATGTCACTGCCCCCGACGACCACCAGCGCAAGCAGCGAGATCCAGAAGGTCTGCGACATCCCGAAGACGACGGTGGCCAGTCCGTACAGCGCGACTCCACCGAACATCCATTTGCCGACGTTGCGTTCGATGGGTACGAAGGCCACAGTGATGGCAGTGAGGGCAGCTCCGGTGCCGGGCGCAGTGCGCAGCAGACCTAGCCCCGCGGGGCCCACGTGCAGAATGTCGCTGGCATACGCGGGCAGCAGTGCCACCGCGCCACCGAACAGCACGGCAAACAGATCCAGCGAGATCGCACCGAGCACCGTCGGCCGGTGCAACACGAAGCGCAGCCCGCCAAGCAGGTCCGCGGAGATCGGTTCCTCGGGACCGCTGCGTACATGCACCGGTCGGATCGTCGAAACGAGCACCACGACCAGCAGCGCCAGCGTGAACCCCACTCCGTACACCACGGTCGGCCCGGCCAGGAACAGCAGGCCGCCCAGCGACGGCCCGGTGATCACCGAGATCTCCAGCAGCAGCGAGTTGAACGCCACCGCGCTGGGGAAGGCCTCCGCCGGCACCAGGTTCGGAGTCATGGCCTGCGCGGTCGGCATTGAAAAGGCGCGCGCCCCGCCGAACAGCGTCATGGCGAGGAATACCGGCCACAGCACCCGCGCGCCCGCCAGGGCAAACCACAGCAGCGTGCCGGCGCAGACCGCCTGCACGGCATAGGCGCTCCACAGCACCAGGCGGCGGTCGGCGCGATCGGCCACGTGACCGGCCGGCAGCACCAGCAGCACGAAGGGCAGGAACTGGGCGAGCCCAATCAGCCCGAGGTCGAGCGGATTGCGGGTGAGCTGGTAGACCTGCCAGCCCACGGCGACGCTGAGCATCTCCCAGGCGAGCGTGGAACAGAACCGGGCCGCCGCGTAGACCGTGAAATCGCGGTAACGCAGGGCTGCAAGCGGATTGGCCATGAAAGGCCGCAGCCTAGCAGCGTCCGGTGGCCGCCGGCAAAACACTCGGCGTGGGCAAGACACTCGGCGTGGGCAAGACACTCGCCACAGGGCTGGCGAAACACTGGCGCCCGGCGGCGGGGCCACTTCCGCCATAATGCCGTCCGGCCGGGGACCGCCCCCGGCCGGGGATCCCGATGGCAAAAACAATAGTCCGCCTGCGCACGGCCGCGCTGTGCCTGTTCACCGCCCTGATGGGGCTCACCGGCTGCGCCTGGATGCCGCGTCCGGCGCCCGTCCCCACAGGACCGAGTGTCACTGACATGACCTTTGAAGACCTCGCCAATCGGTATCTGCGCGAGATGCTGCCGCTGACTCCCGTCACCGCGACAGCTCTCGGCGAGCATCGCTACGACGCAATGCTCGACGATGTCAGCGCGGCCGGTCAGGCACGCCGCGTCAAGCTGGCGCGCGAACTACTCGCCCGCCTGCAGAGCCTGGATGCGACTCGAATGTCCCGCGCCCACCAGGTCGACACCCGGCTGCTGCAGAGCGAGCTGCAGTACCAGATCTGGAAAGTCGAGGAGTTGAAGGAGTGGCGCTGGAATCCGCTGCTGTACACCGACCTGGCCGGCAACAGCGTCTACCTGCTCATGGCGCGCGACTTCGCGCCGCTGCAGCAGCGCCTGCACGATGTCGCTGCCAGACTGACCGAGCTGCCCGGCCTGCTGGCGCAGGTGCGGGAATCGCTCGATCCGCAACTCGTGCCACGCATCCATGCCGAGACGGCGATCCGCCAGAACACCGGCGTGCTGGCGCTGATCGATCAGCTCGTGGTGCCGCAGATCGGCACTCTCGCGGAGGCCGAACAGGCGAACATCAAGAGCGCCATCGCACAGGCGCGCACCGCGGTGTCGCAGCACCAGATCTGGCTGGAGAAGAAACTGCTGCCGGCGGCGGCCGGCAATTTCCGGCTCGGGGCAACCCTGTACGACGCCAAGCTGCGCTTCGCGCTCGATTCACCGCTGTCGCGCGAAGAGATCCGCACGCGCGCCCTGAGCGAGCTGACCCGCGTTCGGTCCGAGATGTATGCAATCGCGAAGTCCGTGCTCCGCAGCCGACTCGATGCTCCGCGGTTGCCGGACTCGCCATCGGCCGATGAGCAGCAGGCGGCGATCGTTGCCGCGCTCGAGATCGCTTACGCGCAGCAGCCCGAGCGCGACCAGGTGTTCGATACGGCGCGGCGCGCGGTCCAGGAAGCGCGCCAGTTCGTGAAGTCACACGACCTGGTGACCGTGTACGACGACCCGCTGGAAATCATCCCGATGCCCGAATTCCAGCGTGGCGTGGCCCTGGCCTACTGCGATTCACCCGGGGCGCTCGACCAGGGCCAGAAGACCTTCTATGCCGTCTCGCCCATACCCACCGACTGGAACGCCGCGCAGGTCAACTCCTTCCTGCGCGAATACAACACGCGTTCGATCTACGACCTGACCCTCCATGAGGCCATGCCGGGTCACTACGTGCAGCTCGCGCACGCCAACCGCTATCCCTCGCAACTGCGCGCGGTGCTCGCCTCCGGCACCTTCATCGAAGGGTGGGCCGTCTACGCGGAAGGCATGATGGTGGACCAGGGTTTCCTCGGCAACGACCCGCTGATGCGCCTGATCCAGCTGAAGTGGTACCTGCGCAGCATCGCCAACGCACTGATCGATCAGGGTGTGCATGTCGAGGGCATGTCGCGCGAAGACGCGATGCGGCTCATGATGCACGACACCTTCCAGCAGGAAAGCGAAGCCGCCGGAAAATGGGTCCGGGCCCAGCTCACCGCGGCTCAGCTGCCGACCTACTTCGTGGGTGTGCAGGAACATCTTGCGTTGCGTGACGAGGCGATGAAGGCCTGGGGCAAGAGCTTTACCCTGAAGCGCTACCACGATGCAGTGCTGTCGTTCGGCTCACCGCCCGTAAAATACGCGCGCGAGCTGTTGCTGGATCTGCCAATCGGTTGAGGGCAAAGCCATGTCGAGCAGAGTGCTCCAGGGTCGATGTCTGTGCGGGTCGGTGCGCTACCAGTGCGACATAGCGGCCACGCACGCGTGTTACTGCCACTGCGAATCCTGTCGCCGCGCCTCTGGCGCCCATGTCGTCGGGTGGATCACCGTGCCGCGCGAGTCGTTCCGGCTCATTTCCGGATCACTGCGGGAATACGCTTCCTCGCCACCGGTGCTGCGGCAGTTCTGCGGGCGTTGCGGTTCGCCGATCACCTACTGGAACAAGAACACCCTGGACACCATCGACGTCACGGTCGGAACCCTCGATCGCCCGGAATGGGTCGAGTTCACCGATCACATCTGGATGGAGGACGCACCGCCCTGGGATCGACCCCGGGACGGGCTGCCACAATTCCGCACCGGCCGCGCTGCCGGTCAGCGCTTCGACACGTGAGAGCCCGATGAAAGAAAGTCCGCGCCCGATGGAACCGCCGACGCCCGATGCGCGCGCCGAGAGTAGTGCGCGTGCGCGCCAGATGGAGCTCACCAAGCCGCCCGGGTCGCTCGGGTTCCTGGAAGAGCTGGCGTGCTGGTTTGCCGCGCGCCTGCGAAATCCGATACCGGACATGCCGAGCTGCGAGATCTTCGTCTTCGCCGCCGACCACGGCGTGGCGGCGCGCGGCGTCTCCGCATTTCCGTCGGCCGTCACCGCGCAGATGGTGGGCAATTTTGCGGCCGGCGGCGCCGCCATCAACGTGCTGGCAGCGCTCGGCAACTGCCGCATCGAAGTGGTCGATGTCGGCGTCGCGGGAGATCCGGTGCTGCCGGCCAGTGTGCGCAGGGAACGAGTCCGCGCGGGTTCGCGCGACCTCCTGGTGGAAGCGGCGATGTCGGAAGCGGAGCTGGCAGCCGCACTGAGTGTTGGCGAGCGTTGCGCGCGCGACGCCATCCAGCGCGGCGCGCGCCTGCTGATCGCGGGTGACATGGGAATCGCCAATACCACCGCCGCCGCCTGCCTGATCTGCGCGTTCACTGGCGCATCTCCCGAACAGGTGGTGGGCCGCGGCACGGGCGTCGACGATGCGGGGCTGGCGCGCAAGAAAAAGGTGGTCGCCGGTGCCCTGGCGCGAGTAGGCGCGCTGTCCGCCGATGAACAAGGGCACGCCGCGTGGCGCACCCTCGCTCATCTGGGCGGACTGGAGATCGCCGCGATGGCCGGCTTCTACATCGAAGCGGCGCGCAACGCGGTACCCGTACTGCTCGATGGATATATCTCCGGCGCAGCTGCGCTGGCTGCGGTCCGGCTCGAGCCCAGCGCGCTGCGCTGGATGCTCGCGTCCCATCGCTCGGCCGAGGCTGGTCACTCTCTCGCACTGAGCGCGCTGGGTCTCAAACCGGTGCTGGATCTGGGCCTGCGTCTCGGCGAAGGCTCGGGAGCGGCGGTGACGCTGCCGATCATCCGCGCGGCATTGGCGCTGCATCGTGACATGGCCACGTTCGCACAGGCGGGCGTGGCCGGGGCCGGACCGCCCGCCTGAGTGCGGGCTCCGGCGAACGCACGCCATGGCGCTGCGGGGATTGCGGCTGGCGACCCAGTTTCTCACGCGGGTGCCCGTCCCGAACGTCAGCGCCTACTCACCCGAGGAGCTGTCGCGCTCCGCGGCGTGGTTTCCGCTGGTCGGACTGGTCATCGGCGCGGCCGTCGGCGCTGTGTTGCTGGCTTGCGCGCGTTACAACATGCCGGTGGCCGCGGCGCTCGCGGTGGTCGCCTGGGTGTGGATCACCGGCGCGTTGCATCTGGATGGGCTGGCAGATCTGACTGATGCACTGGCAGCTGCCCATCGTGACCCGCAACGTTTCTTCGCTGTGCTGGCCGACCCGCACCTGGGCGCGTTCGGCGTCGTAAGCATCGTGCTCGTGTTGATTCTGAAGACGGCGGCGCTCGTGTCCCTTGGCGCATCGAGCATGGTGGTGTTGCCGCTGATTCCCGCGTGGGCGCGCCTGGGACCGCTGGCCTGGAGCCGTTGGCTTCGGCCGCTGAAACCCGGACAGGCCGAGCGTTTTGCCTGGCATCTGCATGCCGGCTGGCCGATCGCCTGGACCCTCGTCCTGCTGGCAGTCAGTGCCGCTTTCGCGCCCGTTCTCTGCCTGGGACCGGTCGTGATCCTCGGGTGGGGCGCCTGGCTGCAGAGGCGACTGGGTGGAACGACAGGTGACTGTCTCGGCGCGGGTGTGGAAGTGACCGAGGTCGTGCTGACTGTCGCACTGAGCCTCGCCGGGACCGCCGGCGCGGCACTGCGGATCATCGGCGCGGGTTAATTAGCCAGGCAGCTGGGGAAAACCACGCTTTTTTTGCCAGCGGTCGAGCCCGATGTCCGCGGCAGACGAGCCAATGGGCTAGCCTTTCAGCCGCAACGGCAGTC
Organism: Steroidobacteraceae bacterium; assembly: GCA_035542375.1. Taxonomy (GTDB): domain Bacteria; phylum Pseudomonadota; class Gammaproteobacteria; order Steroidobacterales; family Steroidobacteraceae; genus 13-2-20CM-66-19. Next base: position 16,516 of record DATKLO010000162.1, read on the forward strand.
CCGCGGCGATCCAATACACGCTGTCGCACAATTCGGCGAGCCGCTGATTGAGCCAGCCCTGCTCGTCGCGAAAGCGGCGCGCGGCGGCGTTCTCCGGCACGATGCCCGCACCGACCTCGTTGCTGACCAGCAGGACTTCCGCGGAGCTGGTGGCGAGCGCATCGAGGAAGACAGCCCGCTCGCGCTGCCAGCCGGCCTCATCCGGTCCGCCAGCATCGCCAGCCTCACCGACCTCGTCGGGAAGATGGCGTGCGCGCGCCCCCGATGGATCTGCGACGTTCGGCCACAGGCAGTTGGAGATCCAGAGGGTCACGCAATCGATCAACACGACAGCGCCTTCCCGGCTGGCCTCCCGGAGCGCTCGCTCCAGGTGAACCGGCTCTTCGATCAGCCGCCAGTCCGGCGGCCGGGCCCGCCGGTGCGCCTCGATGCGGGACTGCATCTCGGCATCGGCGGCCACGGCGGTGACGATGCAACACACCGGGAGCCGCCGCTCGCCGGCCCAGCGGACCGCCAGGGTGCTCTTCCCGGAGCGTGCTCCACCCACCAGGAGGGTTTTCACGGCTGGGCGCGCTCGAACTCGAGAATGCAGTCCGCGACAGCCTGAGGGTCTTCGTGGTGCATCATGTGTCCGAGCCCGGGCAGGGTCACGATGCTCGAGTTGCGAAACAGCTCGCGCACCCGTGCATCGTCGAAGTCGGCCCGACGGCGCTGCTCGTGCGTCGAGTTGCCGCCGGTCACCAGCAGCATCGGGCACTCGACACGCGCCCAGCAGGCCTCGGCTTCCTCGCGCCGATACAGCACGGGATTCACGTATCGGTGGCGCGGATCGAAGGCCAGCCGCACCTCGCCATCGGGCGTCTCGCGCGTCCAGGCGCGGGCCACGAACTCCGCGTGGTCGGCTGACAGCCGCGGATTGCGGGATCGCAGGATGCCGGCCAGCTCGCCAACCGAAGCGTACCGGCTGACCCGCGGCGTCTGGCGCAGCTCGTCGAGCCATTGTGAGAAACGCGCCGGGGCCATTTCCGCCGTGGTACGCGGCAGCCCCACGCCCTCCAGATTGACGAACCATTTGAATCGCGCCGGCCGCACGCCGGCATACAGACCGGCGACGTTGGCTCCCATGCTGTGACCGATGACACGGGCCGGACCGGGCGTGAGCGCCTCCAGCAGGAAATCCAGGTCAGCCAGGTAGTCGGGAAACCAGTAACCGCCCTCGGCCCAGCCGGTGTCACCGAAGCCGCGCCAGTCCGGCGCCACCAGTGACCAGCTGTCAGGCAGGCAGTCCACCAGGAACTGCCACGTGGCGCCCGTGTCCTGAAAGCCGTGCAGCAACAGCACCGGCGTGTCAGTCGGCTCACCCCACCATGTCAGATGATGTCGGATGCCGCGCACCGTGAGCTGCTCGAATCGGGGTGTACGCCGCGACTTATAGGTCATTGCATGCCTCCATGCCGCCTCGCGATAATGCAGCCAACCCAACGATACTGCGGATCGTATCCATGCACGGGCCGGACACCACCGGATCCGACTCCGGGGACCTCACGGCACCCACCCAGGACGAACGTACCTGGGGCATGCTGGCGCATCTCGCCGCGTTCACCGGGTTGCTCGTGCCGGTCGTCGGCAACATTGCGGGCCCACTCGTAGTCTGGCTGGCCAAGCGCGAACGCTCCGCCTTCATCTCGGCCCAGGGCCGCGAGGCGCTGAATTTCAACATCACGGTGGTGTTGGGCATGTTGGTGTGCGGCATCCTGGCATTCGTGCTGATCGGGCTCCTGCTGGGACTGGTGCTGTTCGTCTACTGGCTCGTCGCCACCCTCGTGGCGGGCATCAAGGCGGGCGAAGGTGTCCGCTACCGCTACCCGGTCGCATTTCGCTTCGTGAAGTAGCCCGCCTTCAGGCACCGAGGAACATCCGGTAAACCGGATTCGTCGTTTCATCGACGTACGCGTAGTGCAGATCGTTGAGATGCAGCACGAAGTCCTCACGCTCGCCCGGCGGCACCTGGATACCCGCCAGCACGCGGCCATAATCCGACCCATGGTTACGGTAGTGGAACAGACTGATATTCCAGCGCGTGCCCACTGCACGGAGGAATTTCAGCAGCGCCCCGGGCCGTTCCGGGAACTCGAAGCGATACAGCACCTCGTTCTGGATGCCGCGGGCATGTCCGCCCACCATGTAGCGCACGTGCAGTTTGGCGATCTCGTTGTCCGTGACGTCCGTGACGGTGTAACCGGCTTCCTGCAGATTGTTCACGACAGTCTCGCGTTCACCCCGGCCCTGTGAAATGGCGAAACCGACGAAGATCTGCGCCGGCTGGCCGGCCTCGAAGCGGTAGTTGAATTCCGTCACGCTGCGCTGGCCCAGGGCGGCGCAGAACTGCAGGAAACTGCCCGGCTCCTCGGGGATCACCACCGACAGCAGCACCTCGCGCTCCCCGCCGAGGTCGGCCCTCTCGGCCACATGGCGCAGGCGGTCGAAGTTCATGTTGGCGCCGCTGTTCACGGCCACCAGGCGCTTGCCCGTGCAGGCCTCGCGCGCCACATACTTCTTGATCCCGGCCACGGCCAGCGCCCCGGCGGGCTCGACGATCGAGCGCGTGTCCTCGAACACATCCTGGATGGCCGCGCAGATCTCATCCGTATCGACGAGCAGAATCTCATCGACATGCGCGCGACACAGCGACAGCGTCTCCTCGCCCGGGCGCTTGACCGCCACGCCGTCGGCGAAGATGCCCACCCGATCCAGCGTCACCCGTCGCCCCGCACGCAGCGATTCGTACATGCTGGCGGCATCCTCGGGCTCGACCCCGATGATGCGGATGTTGGGATAAAGATATTTCACATACACGGCGATGCCCGAGATCAGGCCGCCGCCACCGATGGGCACGAAGATCGCATCCACGTGGCCACCGGTCTGGCGCAGGATCTCCACGCCAATCGTGCCCTGTCCGGCAATCACGTCCGGATCGTCGAACGGATGGACGAATACGAGGTTGCGTTCGCGTGCCAGGACCAGGGCCTGGTCGAAAGCGCTGTCGTAATCGTCCCCGTGCAGGACTACTTCCGCGCCCAGATCGACGACAGCCTGCACCTTGATGTGCGGCGTCGTCTGCGGCATGACGATCACGGCGTGGATGCCGCGCCGCTGGGCAGCAAGTGCCACACCCTGGGCGTGATTGCCCGCGGAGGCGCACACGACTCCGCGACGGGCGATGGGCTCCGACAGGTGGGCGATGCGGTTGTAGGCACCGCGCAGCTTGAACGAGAAGATGGGCTGCAGGTCCTCGCGCTTCAGCAGCACCTGGTTGGCGAGGCGCCGTGACAGGCGGGCCGCTTCCTCCAGTGGCGATTCGACCGCCACGTCGTAGACGCGCGCCTTGAGGATTCTCTCGATGTACGGGCTGGCCACGCGCGCGCTCTCGTCCGGATGGGAGCGGCAAGCTTAACCATTTTCCGACCGCGCTTGCGAATCCGCGCCGCGCGGCGGGGACCGGCGAGAGGGCTGCAGGTGCCTGGCTCGGCCCCCCCTTCCGGAGCACCCGGCCCGGAGCGTACTCGTCAGGACCTGGCGGGGCGCACCACGTAGCGGAACTGAGTCTTGCCGATCATCACCGTGTCGCCGTCCTTGAGCGCCTGACGCGTGATGCGCCGGTTGTTGATCATGACGCCGTTCGTGCTGTTGAGGTCTTCGATGATCGCATGCGTCGGACCGGCCAGGATCACGGCATGGTGCCGACTGATGAATTTCGCATCGATCTGCATGTCGTTGTCCGGGGTACGGCCCACGGTCGTCTTGCGACCCAGGACGTGCACGACCTCGGTGTCGCCGTCCGTCCGGATCAGCAGCCGCGTGGCGCCATCCGGAGCGGGCTCGTGAACGGGAGGTGCCGGGTGCGGCCGGTCGGTCTCGCTGTCCAGGCGCGTGATGCTGCGCTGGATATGGCCCACCAACACGGCGCTGTGCGCGGTCTCCTGCTCCAGTCGCTGGATGAGGCTGTCGCGGTCCTTGATGGCATGCCGCGCCTCCTCCACCGTGGCGCGCCACTCCTGGTTGATCTTTTCGAGCTCCTCCACGCGCGCGCTCTTGCCACGCGCCTCGCCCTCCAGGCGGTTGAGGCTCTCCTCGGCCGCGGCCAGGTCCTCCTGCAAGTCACGGATCCGCGCGGCGGAAGTGATGGCTTCGGCCTGCAGCTGACGCAGCTCATCCTGCTGATCGCTGACCTGGGCTTCCAGCTCCTGGATCCGGGCCTCGCTGGCGGAAATCCGCGCCATGTGTGCGGTGCGTTCGGTCGCCGCAGCCTGCAGAGCCGTGCTCGAGGACTGCAACTCGCCGCGAATGGCCGCTGCTTCTGCCTCCAGTTGCTCCACGCGGCGGCGTTGGGCCGCCAGCGATGCGTCCAGTTCCTCGTTGCGGGCTTTCGCCGCGGCTACCGCAGAGGCGAGTTCATCGCCCCGGACCGTGGCCGCCTTGACGGACGACTCCAGCGTGGCGACGCCTGCCAGCAGCTGTCCACGCTCCTGCGAGATGCGCTCCAACTCCGCTCGCTGTGAGGCTGCATGGCTGGTCTGCTGTGCGATCGTCTCTTCGAGCGCGCGGATTCTTTCGTTGCGCACCGCGAGCGTCGCGCTCAGTGAATTGACTGTCTGCTGCAGCCCGTCACGGGCGCGCTCGACGTCGGTCTGCAACTCAGACCGCTGTGCCAGCGCCGAAGACAGCCCGCTGACCTGCTTTTCCAACGCCGCAATGCGGGCTACGCGTTCGGTGAGCTGCGTTTCCAGATCGCGTGCACGGCCGATGTAGGTGCCCAGATCTGTCTGCAGCCGTGTGATGCTGGCGTCGCGGTCGTTGACATCTCCATCCAGGGTGAACAACAGATCCTCGAATACGGATCGGCGTCCCTCGTTGGAGTGGAGAGTCTCCAGGTAGCTGGTTGCCCGGGCGCGGGCTTCCTCGAGCTGCCGCTCGAGCAGCGCCATGGCCTGGGCGCGGGTGTGGGCCTGGAGCTCGAAGTCGCGCTTGATGGCGGACAGCTGCAGCTGGAATTCGGTGTGCCGCTGCGCGAGCTGGGTCTGCAGATCGGTGTCGCGCGCACGGCGCTCCTCGTCAGCCGCATCCCGCGCCTTGAGCGACTTGTTCAGCTCGGCGATCTGCGCCTGAGCGGCTGCGACGGCGGCCTCGGCCCGCGAATGCTCCTCGGCGGATTTGGTGGCCCGCTGCTCGTACGCGTCTCTCTCGGCGAGCGCGGTAGCGAGGGCGCGTTCGATTTCGGCTAGGCGTTCGCCCTTGCGCGTGAGGCGTTCCTCGACGTCGCGCAGCGTGTTGGACAGAGCCTGGAGATTGATCTCCAGTCGGGCCCGGTTCTCGTCGATGACGCTGTTGGCCGCGTCCGAGGAAGTCGGCCGTGGCGTACCCAGCGCGGCGCCCGGGATCCTCCAGCTGTCGGTGGAACTGAGATGATCGCCTTCGTGCTCCAGGTTGGCCGCGGGGATGTGCGGCAGTGCGGTCGTCGCAGTGGACTCGACTGCCGCGTTACTGGCCTCATAGGCCATGACGTCGAGTACGGGCAGCTCGGCAGTGGTCTCGAGATCCGCCTCGTCATGTGTTGACGAGTGGCGTTGGTGAAGGCTCATCGACGTCTCCTCGCGCCCCGGACAGCCCGGGTCGCGCGATCCCCTTTCTAATTCTCCACGGAAGTCTAGCGCCGCCGGGGACCGCTGCGTGCTATTCAAAACCAAATGTGTGAGTGCTGTCGCCCGGATATGACATAAGCCCGTTCCGGAACACCGTTGGCGTCAGCCACGCAGAAAATCGCGGATCGCTGCCACCACGGCTTCGGGCGCGGCCTCGAACACACCCGCACCCTGATCCGGCAGGTCCAGGCTACGCGCCTTGGGCAACAGCTCCATGACGCGCGCCGTGGCCTCCCAGAATTCATCCCGGGGGCGCAGGACGAGGGTAGGTTGGGTCACCTGCGGCAGTCTCTCGCGGGCGGCGTACTGGTGAACCGCTGCCAACGCCCAGGCGCTGTGCACGCTGCTCGCCAGTCTGTCGGCAAACATGCGCAGGCGGACTTCCGGCGGAACTCCTGGACCCAGCGCGTCAAGGGTCCGACGCCATTCAGCCAACAACTGGTTGCCATCGTCACCGGGTACGACCGGACCGCGCCTGGCCGCCCCATCGCGCTCGGCGTCGCTCACGAACGGAACGGAAACCATGACCAGCCGCCGGACCACGTTCGGTCGGGTCAGGGCCAGCTCGGCCGCCATCAGCGCGCCCGCCTGGTGTCCGAGCACGTCGATCTGCCGAAAGCGCATGCTGTCGAGAAAATCGGCGAACGCGCCGGTGTAATCCGCGATCGCCGGCCGCGGAGCGGGAGGATCGGACTCCCCGAATCCAGGGGTATCGGGTGCGTAGACGGACCGGTCGCGGCCGGCCAGCGGCAGCAGCCGGGCAAAGATCCTCCCGGATCCCTGCGCCTGATGAAGGCACAGCAGCGGGGTCCCCTCCTCGAAGCCGCCCCCCGGCGGGATGGCGTTGTGCACGTGAAGCTGTCCGAAGCGGCTCTCGAAATAGCCCCGGCGCACGCGCGGCTCGGTTTCGGTGGGTTTGTGGCTGACGCTGGCTCTGGCCATGGGATGCTCCGGACACGACACGACGGGGGCGGACCAGCCGGCCCCCCTCAGGCGGCGGGAGCATACCGCCATGACACGCCCCGTCACCATAACTGTGACGGGGCCGGCACGTTGGGCGGTGTTGTGGGCCCAGGCGCGGCGCTAAGCTGGCGAAACCACGCCGGCTCTGGGGCAAGCGCCGATTATGGCGGCTACGGAGGTGATCATGACGAGTCCGACCCTGATGCAGTGCGCCGTAGTCCGGCGCGTCGTCATATTGATGTGTGCCGTTGTATTGCCGGCGGGTTGCGGGGTAGCGGACACGGGAGCGGCCGCGGTGAGCGCCGCCGGCTCCAAGGCGCAGGAGATCCGCGAGGGACAGCAGACCGAACAGCGAGTCCGGGAACAGCTGGACATCGCAAACCAACAGGCGGCCCAGCAGCGCAAGTCGGCTGAGGACGCTTCTCAGTAAAGGTACCGCGCATCAGTAAGGTACCGCGCGCCGCGAGGAGCACTCGCGACGCGCGGCACCGGCCTCAACGGTGCTTGCGGCCCTTGGCGCGTGCCTTCGAGGCCTTGCCCTTCCCGCCTCCGCCCTTCTTCTTCGGCGCCGGCCCACGCTTCGCGGCTGACTTCTTCTTGCGAGCCGCACTCCTGGCAGGCTTTCTGCCCGCGCTCTTGCCGGCCTTCTTCGCCGCCTGGGTGCCTGCCTTCCCGGCGGCCTTCTTCGTCGCTTTTTTCCTGGCCGGCGCGGCCTTGGGTGCAGCCGCCTTGGCTGCCGGCGCAGCCGGTTTCGCCGCAGCCGGTTTCGCCGCAGCGGGCTTCGCCGCGGCCGGCTGTGCGGGCGCCGGGCTTGCTGCGGGTGCGGCCGCCGGCTTCGCGGCAGCAGGTTTGGGCGCCGCTGGCTTCGGCGGGGGTGCCGGCTTCGCAGCCGGGGCTGGCTTCGGCGCCTCCACCACGGCAAAGGCGCCGCCCTGGGGATCCATCGCCATCACGATCCACGAGCCGCCCGGGACTTCGATCGGACCGTGCAGCACCCGGCCGCCGCCCGCCTTCACGGCATTGGCGGCCTTGCCGGCATCAGTCACCCGCACGTAGCTCAGCCAGCTGGGCGGGGTGGCGGCATCGCGCGCCTTGTAGACCCCCCCGACGTCCTTGCCCTCGTGGGAGATGAGTTGGTACACGCCCATCGCACCCATGTCGTGGGCCGCACCTTTGCTCCACCCGAATAACTCCGAGTAGAAGCGCACGGCTCCCTCAGTATCGGTGGTCGCAAGCTCGTGCCAGGTGAAATCCCCTACTGCGCCACCCGCTGCGGCGCCCTCGTCCGAGCCCGGCGCCGGCGTGAATCCGGCGAAGGTGGCTCCCTGGGGATCTGCCAGCACGGCGAACCGACCAACCTGCGGAATATCCGTCGGGGCCCTCAGGACCCGTCCGCCGAGACGCTGCGCCGCTTCAGCCGTTGCATCGACATTGGGGGTGCCCACATACACAAGCCAATGCGGAGGCGTGCCAGCGGCCTCGCCGTCCGGAATCGCCATCAATCCGCCCGCTCGCGCCGTCCCGGACATCCACAGCGTGTACGAAGGCATACCCGATGGTTGCGTCTTCCAGGGGACCACCTTCGAATAGAAGCTACTGGCCGCGTTGGGATCCGTGGTCATCAACTCGTGCCAGCAAAACCGTCCCCGAATATCAGCGTTGCTCATGGCGAGTTTTCCCCTTGTTAGCGAGCGATCGGCGCGACATTCTGCACCGCTGCGCGGCGCACTTCCATGACTGTTGCGCTCACTCGAGCAGAGATTGCGCCGTGCCGCGCCCATTGTTGGTAGCGAGGTCACCGGTCACGGGTGGACAATAGCGCGACACGCGCGAATTGACAGGGGGTAGTGATGGATCGACGCAAGTTTGTGCACGCGGCGGCGACTCTCGCCGCGCTCGCCGCTGCGACCAGGGTCACCGACGCCCGCGCTGCGGCCACCGGACGCGCCGCGCGGCCGCTGCGCATCCTGATTCTCGGCGGCACCCGATTCATCGGGGTGCACATGACACAGCTCGCGATGGCCCGGGGCCATACCGTGACGCTGTTCAACCGCGGCAAGACCCATGCCGATCTGTTTCCGGACATCGAGCACCTGCACGGTGACCGGGACAACCAGCTCGATGCGTTGCGCGGACGCAAGTGGGACGCCGTGATCGACACGTCTGGCTACGTTCCCCGCCATGTGAGACTTTCCGCGCAGCTGCTTGCGCCCAACGTCCACCAGTACCTCTTCATCTCCTCGATTTCGGTGTATGCCAGCCTCGCCGAGCCGGCGACCGAGGACTCCCCGGTGGGCACCCTCAGGGACGAGACCGTCGAGGACATCGGCAATGGAAATTACGGTCCGCTCAAGGCCTTGTGCGAAAAGGCCGCGCTGGCGGCCATGCCCGGTCGCACCACCGTGTTCCGGCCCGGACTGATCGTGGGCCCTGATGACAATTCGGACCGGTTCACCTATTGGCCGGCACGGGCGGCGCGCGGCGGGGAGTTCCTTGCGCCCGGAAAGCCTGCCGATCCCATCCAGGTCATCGATGTACGGGACCTGGCAGCCTTCAGCGTGCGGGTCCTGGAGCAGCGGACCACGGGAACGTTCAACGTCGATTCGCCGCCGGATCACTTCTCGATGGGTGACCTGGTCACGGCCAGCATCGAGGCGGCGAACGAACTCGCGAAACCCGCTTCGCCGCCCCATGCCGTGTGGGCCTCTGGAGAGTTCCTCGAACAGCAGAAGGTCGCGCCCTGGAGCGACATGCCGGTCTGGCTGCCGCCCGAGGGCGAAACCGCGGGCGCCGCCAGGACCAGCGTGGCCCGCGCTCTGAAGGCGGGACTCACGAACCGGCCGATGAACGAGACGGTGCACGACACGCTCGCCTGGCACCTGGCCCGTCCGGAAGCGGAGCGTGAAAAGCTCAAAGCCGGCATCACGGCGGACCGGGAGCAGCAGGTGCTCGCCGCCTGGCATCAACTGAAGGCCTGACGCCCCCCGACTCGAGGCCTGCGACCCGACGCCACGATCTCGCGCGCCGAAACGTCGCGGTGCTTCGGGCTGGCTACTGGGCGAAGGACAGGCTCACGACGCCAAGGACGATGCAGGCCGCTCCAAGCAGCCTCGAGGGAGTCGAGCGCTCGCGCAACAGACGCGATCCCATGTACGTGCCGGCCAGCGTGGCGAGTTCCCGGGCCGGCGCGACGTGGCTGATAGGCGCGACCCGCATGGCGAAGAGCACGAGAATGTACCCAAGCGGTCCGAGCAGACTGACTACCGCTGCCGGACCGCCGTACATCCGCACTTCTTGCCCCACTCGCACGCGGTCCTTCCAGACGATCGGCGACAGCACCACCACTCGCAGGCAGTTGCCGGTGAAGTCCACCAGGAACGGTGACATCGCCAGCACCTTGACGGCCCACCCGTCGTTGACCGTGTACGCCGCGATGAACAGCCCGGTCAGCAGGCCGAAGAAGATCCCCTGGCGCGGCGCGCGATGCGGCTCGCGCGTCAACCCCGCCACCAGCAGGATGCCCGCGACGATGAGCACCAGGCCCAGCGCGGACAGCCACGTCGGGTGCTCCCCCAGGAGCAGGACTGCGCCGACGAACGACAGCAGCGGTCCGAAGCCGCGCGCGATCGGGTAGACCAGCGACAGATCCGAAGTGCGATACCCCGCCTGCAGTGCGAGGGAATATCCCAGATGCAGCAAGCTGGTGGCGGCCAGAGCGATGTAGTGCAGGCGCGTGAAATGCGGACGCTGGACGATCCAGATCCAGATGACCACGGGTGTGTAGAGGATCACCGCACCGACGGAGTACAGCCAGACGAAGTGGCGCGAACCGGCCGCTTTCTTGGCGAACAGGTTCCAGGTGGCGTGCGCCGTCGCGGCCAGCAGGACCGCGACGAGGGCGATGGTGGGCAAGGCAGCTAGGGTCCCTGGGTGAAGCGGGCTACTTTCCCGCGCAGCGCTACGAAGTCCCCCATGAACGCAGCCATGGCCGCCGACTCCTGCAGCAACCGTGCGGCGAGCGTCAGCCGGGCGCGGCCCCGTCGCTCGAGCAGCGTCGCGAACCGCCGCCACTCTTCATCTCCGGCGCACCGGCACTCCGCCTCGAAGTCCCCGGTGATCGGCCGCTCGTACTCCATGGAACTGCGCTGGATGACGAGCTCAGCCTCCAGGCCGGCGCGCGCCAGCCGCAGATGCAGCAGCGACCAGGCCGAGAGCGTCGCCACGGCGGCGCCGCTGCCCCCGAATACCGTCTGCTGGTGGTTGATGTTGGGCGCCAGCGGCGCGAACAGGAGCACGTGTTCCGGAGTGGCTACCCTGACCTGCACGCCCATCGCGGCGGACAGCGGGATGTTCCGGTGCAGATAGTTCTCCATGTCACGGGCTGCCGCTTCTGACATCCGCGCATGCTAAACGATCAGGGCGGTGTCGCGCTGGCCGCGGTCTCGGCGGCAATCGGCACCGCGCTCATCCGGTGCTCCTGCCAAATCAGAAACAGGCCGCTGGCGATGACGATGCCACCGCCGATGTAAAGCCGCGCCGTGGGCAACACACCCCAGAGCACGCGGTCTATGAGCATGCCCCACAGCAACGCCGTGTATTCGAATGGAGCGACAACCGAGGGTGGCGCATTGCGGAACGCCTCGGTCAGCAGATGCTGTCCCACGGCGGCGAACATCCCGATGCCCACAAGCAGGAGCCAGTCCTCGCGCCGCACGGCTACCCAGTGCGGCGCCGCGATGAGCGCAGCGATGATTGTCATCAGACTGATCATCCAGAACACCACGCTTGCGGTGGAATCCGTGCGCGTCAGGACACGCAGGGCGATCACGTTGAACGCATAGCCGGTGGCCGCGATCAGCGCCGCAAGGGCGCCCAGCGAGATGAAGTTCGAGGTGGAGGGATGCAGGATCGTGATCACCCCGACCAGGCCGACGAACACCGTCACCCAGCGCTGCCAGCCCACCTGCTCGCCCAGCAGCGGCACCGACAGGGCCGTCACAATGATGGGCGCGGCGAGAAAGATCGAATACGCCCCGGCCAGCGACAGCACCCGGACCGAGTAGATGAATCCGCCGAGCACGATGAGCATCAGGATGGCCCGCAGCAGGTGCATCGGCATGCGCACCGGCTTCAGGTCGCTGAACCGCCCGAGCGTGCCCACCGCCAGCAGCATGAACGGCACGGAGGCGGCCCCGCGCAGCGCCGCGACTTCCATGGCCGGGTAGTGCTGCGAGAACAGCTTGAGGATGGTGTCCATGCCGCAGAAAGCCACCACCGCGATCATCATCATCGCAATGGCTTTGAGCGGTCGCCCGCTCCCGCGGCGACCCATCGGCACAGCCTCAGGTCGCCGAGTCGGCTTCGGCAGGTTGCGGCGGCTGGGCGACGGCCGGCCGGTAACCCAGGCCCAGCAGTCGCGCCGGCAGCGGGAAGGCGCTGGTCAGTGACACGATCAGGGAAGAGGCGTACGGCACCGACTGGATCAGCAGCACGATGATCCACGCGAACCGGTCCGGACCCTGCGTCGCGGTTGAGTGCGCAACTCCCCAGGCCGACAGCCACAGTCCGAGCATGAGCAAGGTCTCGCCCCGCGCGGCGCGCAGCGCCTGCAGGAACCGCGCCGAGCCGCCCTGCTTCGGCGTCCGGAAGAACGGCTCGCTGCGCGTGAAGAGTCCCTTCACCACGGCGGTACCGATCGTGTGAGTGAGAGCCAGACCGGCGATCGCGGCGGCGAGGGTTTGGCGGAAGTTCGCGCCGACGCGCACGCGGTACAGGTGCACCAGCTTCGCGAGTTTGAACGTGAACAGCGACAGCGGCAGCACCGAGTACACCACCAGCGGCGGATCGATCTGGCGCGGCGCGATCACCATCGCCGCCGACCAGCCCAGTGCCGCGAGGTTGAACAACATGTTGCAGCCGTCGGCCACCCAGGGCATCCAGCCGGCGATGAAGTGATAGCGCTGGCCCGGCGCGAGACGGCTGCCCACGCCGAAGAGCGCACGCGCGTGGCTCTTCAGGATCTGCATGGCCCCGTACGCCCAGCGGAAGCGCTGCTTCTTGAAGTCGATGAACGTGTCGGGCATGAGACCGCGCCCGTAGCTGGTGGGCACGTAGCTGGCCTCGTAACCCGCCTCGAAGATCCGCAGGCCGAGCTCGGCGTCCTCGGTGATGCACCATTCGGCCCAGGCGCCGGTGCTCTCGAGCAGGCTCCGCCGCACGAGCGTCATGGTGCCGTGCTGGATGATGGCGTTGCGCTCGTTGCGCGTGATCATGCCGATGTGGAAGAACCCGCGGTATTCCGCGTAGCACATCGCCTTGAAGGCGCTCTGGCCCTCGTCGCGATAGTCCTGCGGCCCCTGCACGATGGCGATGCGCGGGTTCTGGAAACCCGGCACCAGCTCGCGCAGCCAGTTCGGCTCCACCACGTAATCGCTGTCGATCACCGCGACGATTTCCGCATCCGCGGCCGTGCGCTGCAGCGCGAAGTTGAGTGCGCCGGCCTTGAAGCCCGCGAGCGGCGCCACGTGGAAGAAGCGGAAGCGCTCGCCCAGGCGGGCGCAGTGCGCCTCGACCGGCCGCCACACTGCCTCGTCGCGCGTGTTGTTGTCGATGACCAGCACTTCGAAATCCGGGTAATCCAGTCGCGCCAGCGCATCCAGCGTCTCGATCACCATGTCCGGGGGCTCGTTGTAGGCCGGGACGTGGATGGACACCCGGGGCAGACGCGCCACACCTGTAAGTCTGGGCGCTCCGAGACGCCGCCGGTGCGTGACCCAGTGGGCCTCGGCCCATTCGTGGGCTTCCGCGAGCAGCACGAGGATCACACCGAGCATTCCCAGCAGCAGCAGGACGCCGGAAATCACGCTCGACACCGTCATGTACTGTTGCGTGAAGTCGTAGAACACCCACACGGTGATCGTGACGGACGCGTAAACGACCACGGCGAGGAAGCTGCGGCCGCGATTACGCAGCGCCTTGCTGTTGAAATAAAACACGCCGAGCACGAGGAGCGCGACTGCAACCGAGATGGCCGCAAGCGTGTGCCACTCCGGCACGCGAACGATATCGGCCGTGAAAGCGAACTTGGCGTGCCGGTTGACGTCGTACACGCCCCAGTACGATCCGACCGCGCCTTCCATGTAGGCCTTCCAGGGCTGGTCGAAGGCTTCCATGAGGTAATAGATGAGCCGTTCGCGTTCGGCGCGCGCCAGGAAGCGGCGCAGGAACAGGGCTTCGTTGGCTTCCGATGCCACCGCCGACTGGCGAGTGCGGCCGTGGCTGGGCCAGCCCACTTCGGCAATGATGACCGGCTTGTCGGGAAATGCCTTCTGCACGCGGTGGTATTGCGCGAGCGAATAGTCCACCGCGGTGTCGACCGAGACGCCTTCCCAGTACGGCAGCAGATGGATGCCGATGAAATCGACGTGCTGCGCCAGCTCAGGATGCGCGATCCACACGTGCCAGGGCTCCGCGGTACCCACCGGCTGGCCGATGGCATCGCGCGCCCGGTCCAGATAACCCTCGAGTTCCTGGATGGGCACGTAACCCTGCAACACCACCTCGTTGCCGATGAACACCCGCATGACGTTGAGGTGATCGCGCGCCAGCTCGATGGCGGTCTCCAGCTGACGCTCGTTGGACTCGCGGTTATTGTCGATCCACGCGCCGACCGCCACGTTGATCCCATGCCGCTCGGCGAGCTGGGGGATGTCACCCAGGGAGCCGTTCACGCCGTAGGTGCGGACGGTGTTGATCTTGCCGGCCAGCAGCTTCAGGTCGGCATCGATCTCCGCATCCGTGGGCATCACCCGCCGGGTCGGATCCTCACCGCTGTGGAAGGGCTGGAAGGAGAATCCCTGGATGTGCGCCGGCCAGGGCGGCTCGCTCGCCGGCCGATTGAGGAAGGCCCATACCGCACAGGTCAGGGCGGCAAACGCCGCAGCGATCAGCAAGCCCGGTAGGAACTTCATGGAGCCACGCGCAGGAGAGGCTGCGGATCATACGCAGAACTCGGGCACGAGCGTAACTGGAGGCGAATTAAGTCGATGTAACCCGCGCGGGTGCGGGCAGACGCGTCACGGCTGCCGGCATACCGGTTCGCCCTCGTCTTGCCTGATCCAACCGTTGACATAGGGATTTGCTGGACAGACCGCCCCCACGACGGCGGGCGCCAGCATGCCAAACCCAAGCTGAACGCAGGCTGTGCGGTGAGCTGCGAGCCCCCGCGGCGGGCTATCAGACTCGGGCGGCTGCCAGGCCCCGGCGGCTATCCGACACCCCGGCGGCGGCTACCAGACCCCGGTGTTCTGCATGGATTTCCAGGGTTCGGCCGGCTCCCGCGGCGTACCGCTCTGGAGCAGCTCGATGGAGATGTTGTCCGGGGAGCGCACGAAGGCCATCCAGCCATCGCGCGGGGGGCGGTTGATGGTCACGCCGTGATCCATGAGCCGCTGGCAGGCTGCATAGATGTCGTCCACCTCGTAGGCCAGGTGACCGAAGTTGCGACCCCCGGGGTAGGGCTGGGGGTCCCAGTTGTAGGTGAGTTCCACCTGCGCCGACTCATCGCCCGGCGCGGCGAGGAATATCAGGGTGAAACGGCCCTGTGGGACTTCCTTGCGCGACACTTCCTTCAGTCCCAGGGCGTCGCGATAGAAGCGCAGCGAGGCGTCGATATCGGTGACGCGGACCATCGTGTGCAGGTATTTCACGTCATGACCTGATTGGGGAAGCGGTTGACCCTTGGGATGCCGGCGCGCCGGGCGGGCGCCGCGCCTCAGAACATTTCGGAAGCGTCGGGCGTCTTGATCCGCACCTTGTAACGCGACGGGATGTGATCGCCGGTGATCATCTCATCATAGCTCTGACCCGGGCCCACCATGGGATAGACACCCGCGTCCGGATCGATCATCACTTCCAGGAACGCCGGACCCGGGTACTCGATGAACTCACGGATCACCCGCGGCACGTCCTCCTTGCGATCCAGGCGCACGGCGTAGCCGAACCCGTCGGCCTGGGCGGTACGGATGAAGTCCTTTTTGTGGAGCGAGCGATCACTGGCCGACAGACGTCCCTTGAAGAACAGTTTCTGCCACTGCTTCACCATGCCATCGCCGAAGTTGTTGAGCACCACGACCTTCACCGGCAGGCCGTAGGTGGTGACGGTCTCGAGCTCGCCGATGTTCATGCGGATGCTCGAATCGCCGTCGATGTCGATGACCAGGCGGTGGGGATGGGCGATCTGAGCGCCGATGGCGGCCGGCAGTCCGAATCCCATGGTGCCCATGCTGCCGGAGGTGAGCCACAGCCGCGGATGGCGGAAATCGCAGTACTGGGCGGCCCACATCTGGTGCTGGCCCACACCCGTGCTGATGATGGCCTCGCCGCCCGTGTGCCGGTTGATCTCCTCGATCACGTAGTACGGCTGGATGAGCGGGCTGGCGCGATCGTAGTTCATCGCGTAGACGCGCTTGAGTTCGGCCAGCTCGCCGTGCCACTCGCTGTAATCCTGTTTGAACTGCTCGCGTTTGCCATACGCGGTCAGTGCGGCCAGCGCCTCTGCCATCTGACCCACGTAGCTCCACTGGACTCGCTTGACCTTGTTGATCTCCGCGCGGTCGATGTCCAGGTGCGCTATGCGGCGCGCGCTGCGCGCGAATTTGGCAGGGACTCCGGCCACGCGGTCGTCGAAGCGGGCCCCCACTGCAATCAGGAAGTCGGCGTCATCCACCGCGTAATTGGCGAACGCGGCACCATGCATGCCCAGCATCCGCATGGACAGAGGCCTCGTCGTGTCCACGCTGCCGATGCCCATCAGGGTCGTCACGACGGGAATGCCGAAAGTCTCGGCCAGTTCGGTCAGCGCGCCCGCAGCGTTGGCGCTGATGACTCCACCGCCGGCATAGAGGAGCGGACGACGGGAATCGGCGAGCATCTCGAAGAACTTGGCCGCTTCGTGGTTCTCGAGCGAGCGGGCGGACACCTCGTTCATCCGGCGCCGGTAGCCGGGGATGGGCAGTGTGCCGCCACCCTGGAACACCCCCTCCCAGTTCTGGACGTCCTTCGGCACGTCGATCACGACCGGACCCGGCCGCCCCGTGCGGGCGATCTCGAAAGCCGTCCGGATGGTCGCTTCCAGGCGCGTGGGGTCGGTCACCAGGAAAATGTGCTTGGCCACCGAGCCCATCAGCGAGGGCACCGGAGCCTCCTGGAAGGCGTCGGTACCGATGGATGCACGGGCCACTTGGCCACAAATCACGACAATCGGTATGGAATCCGCCATGCAATCGCGCACGGGTGTAACAGTGTTCGTCGCACCGGGCCCGGACGTCACCAGGCACACCCCCACCCGCCCCGTGGCGCGCGCATAGCCTGCCGCCATGAATGCGGCACCCTGCTCGTTGGCCGGCACGATCAGGGGGATCTGCTGCTCCCCCCGCCGGGCCTGCTCCTCGTTGTAGAGGAAGACGGCATCGTAGGTGGGCAGGATGGCCCCGCCGCTGTAGCCGAAAATGGCGGTCACTCCCTCATCCGCCAGTACCTGCATGATCATCCGGGAACCGCTCAGGGTCTGGCCGGCTAGCGGGTGCCCGAGGGGGCGTGGCTGGATGACCGTATCGCTCATGGGCGCGCTCATTCTCGTACCGCGGAAACAGGGGTCGTTAATCGGGGAACCCAAGGAGACTAGCAGCTTGCGTCCCCCGCGCAAAACCGGCCGGGGAGGCCCCGGGGACGAGCCGAGAGTGCTCCAGGATCGGGCACGGGCGGCGGATCTGTTGATAGTGGCGGTGCTCAGGCCGACCCCGTCGGGTGGCGCCGCGCGGAATCCATTATTCTGCTCGTTCCTTCGGGCCCGGACACCATGCGTCACATCATCGCCATCCTGCTGCAAAACGAAGCCGGCGCGCTCACGCGCGTGGCCGGTCTGTTCTCCACGCGCGGCTACAACATCGAGTCCCTTTCGGTAGCCCCCACGGACGACCCGACGGTCTCGCGACTCACGCTGGTCACCAAGGGTTCGGAAGGAGTCATCCAGCAGATCGTCAATCAGCTCAACAAGCTCGTGGACGTGGTCAGCGTCGAGGATCTGACGCAGGGCGAGCATCTCGAGCGGGAGCTGGTGCTTTTGAAGATGCGCGTGCGCCCGGAACGCACGGACGCAGTACGTGGCTACGTGGTGCGCACCGGCGGTCGCGTCCTGGATCCCGCGACCGAGGGATTCATCGTGGAGCTCACGGCGAGTGAATCCGAGATCAACACCTTCGTCGCCGATCTCGGCCAGCAGACCGAATTGCTCGAGGTGGTCCGCAGCGGCGCCCTGGGCCTGGGTCGGAACGCTCGTCCGCTGCGCGTCGTACGCTGAAACCGGCAGCGGACGGCGACGCGTTGCCGCCCGCGCGAGACTCGCTCTAAAGTAGCGCGTGGGCCGCGCTCGAATCCTCATTGTTGATGACCTGGCCGAGAAGCTGCTGGTGTACAGCACCCTGCTGGGCGACATCGACGCCGAGATCGTCACGGCGAGCTCAGGAACCGAGGCCCTGAAACGGGTGCTCGAGGGCGCGTTCGCCGTCATCCTGCTGGACGTCAACATGCCGGACATGGACGGCCTGGAAACGGCCACGCTGATCCGCGGCCATCGCAATGGCCGCCATACCCCGATCATCTTCATCACGAGCTACGCCGACGAAGTCCAGATCGCCCGCGGTTATGAGCTCGGAGCCGTCGACTACATCATGACACCCGTGGTGGCGCCGGTCCTGCGCACCAAGGTGAAGGTATTCGTCGATCTGTACGAGGCCAACGCGGCCCTGGCGCGCGCCAATCAGGATCTGGAGTCGCGCGTCAAGGCACGCACCGCCGAGCTGGAACAGCTCAGCCGCCTGAAGGACGAATTCCTGGCCACCATGTCGCACGAGCTGCGCACGCCGCTGAATGCGATCTTCGGCTGGGTGACCCTGCTGCGCACGCGGCGGCTCGACGCCCCTACGCAGGAACGGGCGCTGGAGACCATCGAACGCAACGCGCGGGCGCAGAAACGCCTGATCGAAGACCTGCTGGATGTCTCGCGCATCGTCACCGGCAAGGTCGCCCTCGAAATCGTGACCGTGGATCCTCGCCGCGTGGTGGAGGCGGCGCTCGAGACCATGCAGCCCGCCGCCCAGGCCAAGGGCATCCACATCGTGCCCGTGCTGGACACCGCAGCCGGCACGGTTCGTGGCGATTTCGCGCGACTGCAGCAGGTCATGTGCAACCTGCTGTCCAATGCCATCAAGTTCACACCCTCCGGCGGCCGTGTCGAGGTCTGCCTCGCGCGCCGCAACGACGAGGCCGAGATCACCGTGAGCGACAGCGGTCAGGGCATCAAACCGGAATTCCTGCCGCTG
>DATKLO010000163.1:0-5753 GCA_035542375.1 Steroidobacteraceae bacterium
TCCGGCAGGAGGACGGTTCGATCAGTCGCCGGCACGGGGGATTGGGCCTGGGACTGGCCATCGTGCGGCACCTGGTCGAGCTGCACGCCGGATCCGTCGAGGCGCACAGCGAGGGAGAAGGAAAAGGCTCGCGTTTCGTCGTGCGGTTGCCGACGCGCGTTACAGCCTCCAGCACCAAACCGGAAGAAGCTGCGATCGGCACGGTGCCGACGATGCTGTCGGGCGTACGGCTGCTGGTGGTGGACGATGAAGCCGGTGCGCGAGAACTCATCGCCAACGTGCTGCGCGGATATGGCGCCGACGTGAGTCTGGCGGACAGCGGCCAGACTGCGCTGACCAAACTGTTCGAACTGCGCCCCGATGTGCTGGTGGCCGACCTCGGCATGCCTGACATGGATGGCTACGCGCTGATCGAACAGGTACGCGCGCTGGATCCGGACTTCGGCGGACAGACCCCCGCAATCGCGGTCACCGGTTATGCCTCACCGACGGATCGTCTGAGGGCTCTGCAGGCGGGATACCAGAACCACGTCGCCAAGCCTGTCGAGCCGCATGAGCTGGCGGTCGTGATCGCCAGCCTCATCGGCCGGCCGGCCCAGGACAAGCGGGCCTGAGCCGCGCGCAGCCGGCAAAAACCGCCGCAGGCCTGGCCGGCAAAAACCACGCTTTTTGCCGGCGGACGAGTCCGATGTACCGCTGGATTTGCGCAGCAAATCCAACCCGTAAACGATATGCCGGCGGACGAGTCCGATGTCCGCTGGATTTGCGCAGCAAATCCTGCCTATGGAATCAGGACCGTCGAGCCGGTGGTCCGGCGCGCTTCCAGGTCCTCGTGGGCGCGGGCCGTCTCGGCCAGCCGATAGGTCTGACCGATCCGCACGCGCACCGTCTTCTTCTTCACGACTCCGAACAGCTCGCGCGCGCCCGCTTCGAGGTCGGACCGCTTGGCGGTGTAGTGGAACAGGGTGGGCCGGGTCAGGAACAGGGAGCCGCGCTTGCTGAGTTCCAGTGGACTGAAGGCCGGCACGGGTCCGGAAGCGTTTCCGAACGTCACCATCATGCCCAGCGGCCGCAGGGAATCCAGCGACTGGAAGAAGGTGTCCTTGCCCACTGAGTCGTAGACCACCGCGACGCCCTCGCCCCGTGTGATCTGCCTGACGCGGGCAACGATATCGTCCTGACCGGTGATCAGCGCATGCGCACAGCCATTGCGTCGGGCGAGCTTTGCCTTCTCCTGCGAACCGACCACGCCGATCACCCGGGCGCCGAGCGACTTGGCCCACTGGCACAGCAGCAGACCCACACCGCCCGCCGCCGCATGAACCAGAATGTGATCCCCGCGCGCGACGCGGTAAGTCCGCCTGATGAGGTAATGCGCCGTCAGTCCCTTGAGCATGATGGCGGCAGCCTGCTCGTCGGACACGCCGGCAGGTACCTTCACGAGCCGGTTGGCCGGCACGTTGCGCAGTTCCGAGCAGGCGCCCGGTTTGGGCAGCACGTAGGCGACCCGATCGCCCACGCGAAAGCCGCGAACCTTGCGGCCGACGACCGTGATGACACCGGCTGCCTCCCGTCCGATACCGCTCGGCAGTTCGGTGGGGTACAGACCGGTACGATCGTAGACGTCGATGTAGTTGAGACCTATCGCCGTATGGCGGATCTGCGCCTCATCGGGTGCGGGCGGGCCGACCTCGACGTCCTCGTAGCGCAGGACCTCGGGGCCGCCGGTCTCATGAAAGCGGATGGCTTTTGGCATGCCGCGATTTTACGGCGTGTTCACGCCGGGCGCTGCGAAATCCCATGCCTGCATCGCCAGCAAAGCCGCTGTTGGCATCGCTGGCAAAAACCGCCGCAGACCTAGCCTGCAAAAACCACGTTTTTTGCAGGCGGACGAGCCCGATGTCCGCTGGATTTGCACAGCAAATCCAGCCCGTAAGCGATATGCCGGCGGACGAGACGATGTCTGCAGGATTTGCCGGGAGCAAATCCTGCCTCTCCATTAGAGCGCCGCGTCGTCGGTTTCGCCGGTACGGATGCGGATGACGCGCTCAATCTCTGTGATGAAGATTTTGCCGTCGCCGACCTTGCCCGTCTTGGCGGACTTGAGGATGGCTTCCACGACTTGGTCCACGAGGTCGCTGCGGACAGCCACTTCGATACGGGTCTTGGGCACGAAGTCCACGACGTATTCGGCGCCCCGGTACAGCTCGGTGTGGCCACGCTGCCGTCCGAATCCTTTCACCTCGGTGACCGTCATGCCGGAAACCCCGATGTCGGACAGCGCGGCACGCACGTCGTCAAGCTTGAAGGGTTTGATGATCGCAGTGACCAGTTTCATGTCGAGCTCTCCGTAGGCGTTTTCGCTACTTTATTTATTCAGTTGCCGGGCCAGCGACGTTTTTGCAGCTTTCATGCCACGTTCGGCCCTGCAACGAAATCACGGCGTTCACTCACGCGTCCCCATACGATGCGGCCGGCGCTGCACCGTTCTGGCGCGGTGGCCGACAGCCCCCGCCCACGACTGGTGCAGCACCAGCCCAGGCTGATCGGCTATCCTGTGATGCGATGTTCGGACAGATCGTGATCGTTGGGGCCGGGCAAGCTGCCGACCAGGCCGTTCATACACTACGCCGCAAGGGCTTTACGGGGAAGCTGGTCGTGGTGGGCGAGGAGCCGTGGCTGCCCTACCAGCGCCCGCCGCTGTCCAAGAAATTCCTCGCCGGCGCGCTCGAGCGCGACCGGCTGTTGTTGCGACCCGACCACGTCTACGCCGAGCACCAGGTGGAGACTCGCCTGGGCCGGCGCGTCGAGGAGATCGACCGCGGCAACCGCCGGCTGCGCATCAACGACGGTTCAACCCTTCCCTATGACGCACTGCTGATCGCCACCGGCAGCCGCCCACGACCTTTGTCGGCTCCGGGCGTCGAGCTGGGTGGGGTGCACACACTGAGGACCATTGCGGACGTGGACCGGATCCGCGCCGACCTCAGCGAGGGCCGCCGCCTGGTCATCATCGGCGGCGGCTATATCGGTCTGGAAGTCGCGGCCACCGCGCGCGAGCTCGGCCTGGATGTCACCGTGCTCGAGATGGCCGATCGCGTCATGAACCGGGTGACATGCCAGGAGATTTCCGCCTTCTACGAGACCGAACACGCGCGTCACGGTGTGCGCATCCTGACGAATGCGAGGGTACGCGCCCTCGCTGGCGACCAGCGGACCGGTCGTGTACGCGCAGTGCTGACCGAGGACGGCGCTGAACATCCGGCAGATGTGGTCATCGTCGGTGTCGGCGTCGTCGCGGCGGATGAACTCGCTGCGGCCGCCGGACTCGAGTGCGCCAACGGGATCGTGGTCGACGAGTACTGCCGCACTTCGGACCCGGCCATCTATGCGGCCGGTGATTGCACCAGCCATCCAAATCTCCACTACGGCCGACGGCTGCGCCTCGAGTCGGTCGACAATGCCTTCGAGCAGGCTGCCAGCGCCGCGCACAACCTGCTCGGAATTCCCACGGTCCACGACAAGGTGCCGTGGTTCTGGTCCGATCAGTTCGATCTGAAGCTCATCATCGTCGGGCTGTGCCAGGGCCACGATGCGGTGGTCCTGCGCGGCTCGCCGTCCTCGCGCAGCTTCAGCGCCTGCTATCTGCGCGGCGGCGAGATGATCGCCATCGACAGCATCAACAGTCCGAAGGACCAGATGGCCGCGCGCAAGCTGATCGCCGCCCGTGCGCATCCCAATCCCGAACGTCTGGCCGATCCGGCCATTTCACTTAAGGACTCGGTCTGAAGGGTCCCGCGTGATGCCGCGCACAGTGTGCCGGCAGGCCGTGTGACACGCTCACCGGCACAACGAGTCTGTTTTCATAAGATGTATCCACCGGCTCACCGCCGGCGAAGGGAGCGATGGCAAGACGTGCGCGCCTGATCCTGGGCGCGGTGACCGCCTGTGTCGCGCTGAGCGATGCGGCGGCCGCCCCGGCCTACAGGATCCTCTATCACGAGGCGATTCACCTGCGCACGCGCGAGGTGGCTGGGCACACCCAGCGGATGAGCTTTGAAGCATACGGCCGCCACTTCAGCCTGCTTCTCCAGACCAACGAAGGCATCCAGCGCGCGGTACCCGCCGATCGCCCCGATATCGAGACACTGCGCGGTACGCTCGACGGTCAGCCCGGATCGTGGGCCCGGATGACGCGTACCCGCAGCGGCTGGCGCGGTGTGGTCTCCGACGGTCACGATCTCTACGCGCTGGAGCCTGCCGGGGATCTCGCTGACAGCGCGACTCAGCCTCCCGACACAGCGCCCAACGCGCCCATGGTCTATCGCCTTTCCGATGCGATCCTGTCGGTCGCTCCCGGCTACTGTCGCGTCCTGAGCGCCGACGGCACGCCGCTGCCCGATGATCCGGCGACTGGCACATCGGGCACGAACATGACAGCGCAGATGCTCGCGGATGCCGTGGCGAGCGATGTCGGGCCAAGGCCGTCGGGTGTCGATCTCAAGCTCTCCGTCAGCGTCGTCGCCGATTACGAGTTCTATCAGCAGTACAGCGACGATCCCGAAGGCACAATCATCTCGCGCATGGATATCGTTGACGGTATCTACACTTCGCAGGTGGGCGTGAAGATCGACCTGGCGCCGATCACGATCATCAAGACCAGGTCCGAGCCCTTCACGAAAACAGATCCCGAGGATCTGCTCGCACAGGTGCGTCAGTACCGCGGTGCGCATCCGTCGCAGATGTCAGCCGGTGTGACCCACCTCATGACGGGCCGGAATCTGGATGGCAGCATCATTGGCATCGCCTACCTGGGATCCGTGTGCAACGGCAACCAGGCCGACAGCCTGTCCGAAGGTGGCCACTCGACCAGCATGTCGGCGCTCATCGCCGCGCACGAGATCGGACACAACTTCAATGCCCCGCACGATGGCGTGCCCGGTGCCTGCGCCAGCACTCCACAGACCTTCCTGATGGCGCCGCGGATCAACTTCAGCAACCAGTTCTCGGCGTGCAGCCTGCAGCAGATCTCAGCGCGCATCCAGTCGGCGCAGTGCCTGAGTCCGTACACGGCCCCGGACATCGCGCTCGAACTCGCGACCGGTACGGTATCAGCCACCACCAACACCGCATTCACTCTCTCATTCTCGGCACGCGCGCTCGGTGATGACGCATCCGAGGATGTGGTCGCCACCGCCAGCTTGCCTGCGGGTATCACCGTGCAGTCGGCGACCGCCGATGGCGGAACCTGCACGACTGACAGCGGCTCGGTGACTTGCACGTTCGGCTCCCTGAATGCCGGTGAGACCCATCAGATCGATCTGCACCTCATCAGCGCGACAGCCGGTACCTCATCCGCGGCTCTTTCGGTTTCCTCGTCCAACGATAATGTGTCGGACAACGACACCGGCCAGGTGACCATTACCGTCAACAGTCCTCCATCGAGCGGCGGATCCACGCCGCCGACGGCCTCCGCCAACGGCTCGGATGACCCGGGCACATCAGGGGGAGGCGGCGGCAGAATCGACGCGCTGCTG
This sequence comes from Steroidobacteraceae bacterium, assembly GCA_035542375.1. GTDB lineage: Bacteria > Pseudomonadota > Gammaproteobacteria > Steroidobacterales > Steroidobacteraceae > 13-2-20CM-66-19. The sequence continues at coordinate 5,538 of DATKLO010000163.1, forward strand.
CTCGCGGCGCTGGCATTTGTGATTGCCGCGAAATACGTGCGTAAGACCTCGCGCGTGATCATCAAGCGGCAGCCGCCCAGGCGCAACCGGTCTGGAGAGCGGAACTAGTGGACTGTACCACCCATTTGTAGACTATAATCGTGTCCATGACAGACGCGATCAGCTTGACGAATGCGGAGCGTATGGAACTGACACGGCGAGCCAATAGCCGGACGG
>DATKLO010000164.1:0-20912 GCA_035542375.1 Steroidobacteraceae bacterium
ACTTCGCCCGTGTCTGATCGAGAACCGTGGCGTGCGCATCAAGAGGACCCGGGCGATCCGTAAACACGGGCCCCAGCGCACCGCGCTGCATCTGCTCGAAACCGACCGCCAGCACGCACTCCGCGGCCCCTGATTCGACCGCCTGACGGGCCAGAAACAGGGCCGTCGAGCCGGTCGAACAGTTGTTGTTCACATTGAATACCGGCACACCCGACATGCCGATGGCGTAGAGCATGGCCTGTCCGCAGGTGGAATCCCCGTAGACGTAGCCTGCACAGACCTGCTGCATCCGGGAGTAGGGCACACCGGCGTCCTGGAGTGCCGCGCGCACCGCAATCGCCCCGAGCTCCGTATAAGGAGGGGCCGAGCCCGGCTTGTGGAACCTGGACATGCCGACCCCGATGACCCGTGCGACTTCACTCATGTGCCGACGCCTCCGCGCGTCTTTCCGACCGGCTTGCTGTCACGCCTCTGAGATGTCATAGTATATGTACTGACATTGCGAATATCTACATGTGGCATGTCATAGCATACGGGCCGGCTTGCGGTCACGGCCCGTTCAACAACGTCAGCGGGGGTGAAGCCATGAGTGCGAGTTGCGGGCGCGGCGGGTCACACGGCAAATGGCACGGACTGCCTCGCTCGTTCAGTTTATGGGTCGGGCTGGCGATGATGCCGGTCATCGCCCTTCAGGCCGCGGAGGCACCATCCGCAACCGGATCCTCCGGGCTCGAGGAGATCGTCGTGACCGCGCGCAAGGTCACGGAGAACCTGCAGAACGTGCCCACGTCGATCACGGCCCTGAGTGGCGCGCAGCTCGATGAGCGCGGCATCACCGCGGTGAGCCAGGTATTCCAGGCTGCGCCGAACGTCGAGTTCGACAGCAGCGGCTTCCTGTTCAGCTCCCAGCTGACCATCCGCGGCGTCCGCTCGAACGACACGTATGCCGGCTGGGAGACCGCCAATGGCATCATCCTCGATGACGTTTACATCGGCCGGTCCGCGGCGTTCAACATCGATCTGCTGGATGTGCAGCAGCTGGCGGTGCTGCGCGGCCCGCAGGGCACCCTGCAGGGCAAGAACATCATCGGCGGCGCCATGCAGATCATCAGCGCGCCACCTTCGAATACCCTTGGCGGCGCCGTCACGGTCGAGGGCGGCTCGAATGACCTGCGGGCGGTACGTGGCTATGTGACCGGGCCGGTGAGCGACACCGTCTCGGTGAAACTGAGCTTCACCGGCCGACAGCAGGATGGCTTCACGCGGGACACGGTGACCGGTCATACCCTGGGCGATGTGAATTCCTGGGGCTTGCGTGGGCAGCTGCTGTGGACGCCCACGTCCCAGTTCCGCGCCCTGGTGACCCTCGACGGGTCGCGCGATCACGGTACCGACAACAATTCCGTCTATACCGGCCCGGGTGAGGTGATCACCCCGTTCACGCCGACCGCCCTGTCACGGAATGTGATGGGAGATTTCGACAGTCAGGAACATCGTCACATCTTCGGCACCACGGTGCACCTGGACTACGACCTCAATGACTCGCTCAGACTGACTTCCGTGAGCGCCTATCGGACCTTCTCGATCGATGAAGTGGCCGAGCAGGATGGCTTGCCGCAAGTGCTGGTGAACTCCGGAGTGAGCCAGGTGCAGAGTCAGTGGTCGCAGGAACTGCGCACCACCTACACGACACCCGGACTGACGGCCATCGGGGGTCTGTACTACTACCGCGAGACCCTCGAGGATGTGACCCAGATTTACGAGAACATCCCGCTGCTGGCCGGTTTCCCGTTCGCCATTCCGGCCTTCGGACTCGTTCCCATCAACAACGAGGATCGAAGCCGCAACGTCTCCTCCAGCTATGCCGCTTTCGGCTCGGTGACGAAGGATCTCATCGATCGGTTCAGCCTCACGGCGGGTGTGCGCGCGACGCACGACGACCTGACCACGCGCATCACCGACGCGGCGCTGATCGACCCGGCACTGGGATATCCCGGTACGCCACCGGCCGGTACTGCGTTTCCCTCGGTCCAGATTCCCACGCCGATTCCCGTCCCCCTGGGTGATGGCTCGGTGAAGAACACGGAGTTCACGGGCGATTTCTCATTGACCTACAAGTTCAACCCGGACGTTTCCGTGTATGCCAAGTACGCGCGTGGCTACAAGGGTGGCGGCTTCCAGACCGGCCTGCCGACCCTGCCCGATGTTCTCGGCAGCCCGGTCAAGCCCGAATTCGTCAACGACTACGAACTGGGGCTGCGCTCGATGCTGGCGGATCGCCGCATCCGCTTCAATCTCACGGGCTATTACATGACCTGGATCGACCGTCAGGCCTTCCGCGTCAGCATAGTCAACGGGGTTCCGCTGGAGTTTGCCTACAACGATCCCAAGGCACGCATCTACGGCTTTGAGCTCGAAAGTGACTTCCAGGTCACCCCGGACCTCACCTTCTCGGTCAACGCCGGCAGTGCCGATACCAAGTTCACCCGCAGCGACGATCCGACCATCCAGGGCAACGCCTTCGGCGGTGTGTCTCCCTACACGGCAAGCGTGGTCGGCAACTACGTCCACCGGATTTCGGATGGCTGGAACCTCCGCCTCATTGGCGATGCGCGCTGGGCGGATGAGTATCCGCTGCGCGATGACAATCTGACTCCGGGCTTCGTGCAGCCCTCTTACTGGCTGGTGAACGCATCGCTCGGCGTCGAGCGCGCCGATGGTCACTTCTCAGTCCAGCTGTGGGGTCGCAATCTCACCAATGAGGATGTGTTCGTCACCGGCGTGGCGGGCGTTCCGTCGCCGGGTAGCGGGCCTGGCGTACCCGGGCCGCCGCGCTCCAACGGCGTGCTGCGCGACCCACGCACGTGGGGACTGCAGGCCACCTACAGGTTCTGAATCCGATTGCGCGGTCCGCGCATCGACAGCTCAGGTGCCGCTCGCCACTGGTGGCGGCACTTGGGCCTCCTAGCGGGCGGCGGCTGCGCCCAGGTTGACAGCGCGCAGGTCAGGCGCCCGGATGAGCGAGTCCACGACGACCCGCTCGCTGTGATCCGTTGCCGCAGACACGAGACGACGTGCTGCAGCGGCATCGCCTCGCTTCAATGCGTCATAGATCTCTTCGTACTCGATGCGCCACTCGGTGGCGGACTGCTGCGCGCGGACGCCGAGGAACAGGATGCGCATCGCAAGGATCTCGAGGTGGCTGATCCACTGCACCATCAGCTCGTTGCCGGCGCACTTGGCCATCTCGATAATGAAGTCCCGATTCACCGTGAGGAACTGCAGTACGGGTTTCACGCTGCTGCCATCGAACTCAGCGGCCCGCGTGCGCTCGTAGGCCGCGGTCAATGCCGGTGATACCCGGCCCGCTGCCCGCGCCGCGGCTTCGGACTGAAGTGTGCGCCGCAGCTGCCAGATCTCCGTGATTCCCTGCAGCGTGATGGGTGCCACGATATGTCCGCTACGCAGGCGATTGATGACGAGGCCTTCCTGCGCGAGACGGGCCAGTGCGACCCGCACGGGAGCCTTGCCGACGCGATAGCGTCGTCCCAGCTCGACTTCGGAAACCTTCTCCCCGGGCGCCAGAGTCAGGGTCACGATGTCCTGGCGGATGGCCTCGTAAGTGGCCGATCCCATGGGCAGCTCGCGCACGGCCCCTTTCTTTGCGGGCCGCTCGTCGGCGCCGGTGGGCTCAGTTCGGGATCGTTTCCGGGCGGGCCTGGGCATGGCGCGAGTACTCCGCAGCGGCGCTATTCAACATGCCTGAAGTATAGCCCATGGCATGGCGCATCCGCCCGGCTGACATGACGGATCAGGACCGGCCGCGATTCACGCCGTTCGGAGCAGGCGCGCCGGCGACAGCTCCTGTGCCTGGATGCCGAGGTCGGCAATCTCGGCCGGGATGGGTCGCCCCGTGAGCAGGCTGGCGGCAATCCGCGCCATCGCCGGTGCCGCCTGGATGCCGTACCCGCCCTGCCCGGCCAGCCAGAAGAATCCGCGCGTCCGCGGATCGTGACCGATGACCGGAATTCCATCGCGGACGCTGCTGCGCAGACCCGCCCACTTGCGCAGGACACGCCGGACGTCCAGCACCGTTGCCTTCTCGACCCGGTCAACAGCGGTCGCAATATCGTACTCGTCGGGCTGTGCGTCGCACGGCGCGGACGGAGTGTCATCAACCGGAGATAGCAACAGGCGGCCCGCATCTGGTTTCAGGTAGAAGAGTTCGTTGACATCCACGGTCAACGGCCAGCGGGTGATGTCGAGTCCTTCAGGAGCCTCAACCAGCAGTGCCGTCCGACGACCAGGCTGCAGTCCGATTGGCTGCGCCTGAGCCAGTTGTCCCACCTGGTCCGCCCAGGCGCCGGCCGCGTTGACGATACACGCGGCACTGACAGGGCCGATTGTCGTGTCGGCCAACCAACCACCGGACGTTCGGGACAGTCCGAGCAATTCGCAGTTGAACCACACCTGCGCGCCGCCGCGTCGTGCCTGGCGCAGGAACCCCTCGAGGACCTGATGCACGTCGATATCGGAGGCATTGGGTTCATGGATGGCCTGTGCGACATGGCTCTCACGCAGGATCGGCACGAGCCTCCGCGCTTGCGCCGCCGAAATCCGTTGGGTGCGCTGCGCGACTCCGGGTCTGCACAGCAGGGCTTCCACGGACTCGCCGTCATCGGCAGTTGCGATGTACAGCACCCCGCGCGGGTTGAGCAGCGGAGTCTGTGCGAATCCAGCCGGAGGATTCTCGAAGAAGCCCCGGCTCGCGGCGGCCAACGCACGCACGGTGTTCCCCCCGTAGGTTTCGGTGAACACGGCGGCCGATCGCCCGGTGGAGTGGTAGCCCGCATGTGGCTCGCGCTCGACGATGATCACCCGGTGTGTCGCTGCGAGCTGGGCAGCGATGGATGCACCTGCCATGCCGGCGCCTATGACGAGGATGTCGGCTTCGACAGTCATGAAGCGCTCGAGAAAATCACGTTGCGCGCGAACAGGTCGCGGATCTCATCGGGGGAGAACTGCAACTCGCGAAGAACCCGTTCGGTATCAGCGCCGGGAGGCAGGGGCGGTTGCGGGATATCGCAGGGGGTCCCGCCAAACCGGGGCGCCGGCGCGGGTGCCATCGATCCGCCGATGTCGACGAAAGTGCGGCGTGCCACGTTATGCGGGTGTTTCGGGGCCTCCGCCAGGGACAGTACCGGGGCGAAGCACGCATCACTGCCTTCGAGCCGGTCGCACCACTCCGCCCGGCTGTGCTTGCGCATCTCGCCGGCCAGCTGCTCGCGCATTTGCGGCCAGACTTCGCGCGCGGACTGCTGCTCCTGGAGGACCCCGCCCTCAAGCCCAGCCCGCCGCGCAAACTCGCTGTAGAAGCGCGGCTCCAGGGCACCCACTGCGACATGCTGGTCATCGGCTGTTGCGTACGTCCCGTAGTAGTAGCAACCGCCGTCCAGTGAATTCGCGCCTCGGCTATCTCGCCAGTAACCGGCGTTGTGCCATCCATAGATCATCGTCATGAGCAGGGCCGCGCCATCCGTAACGGCCGCATCGACAACCTGCCCCCGGCCACTGGTTCGCGCGGCGTGTATCGCGGCCAGAAGGCCCACGGCGAGCAGCATGCCGCCGCCACCGAAATCGCCCACCACATTGAGCGGTGGGGTCGGTGGACCCTCCCTGGGCCCGATGGTGGCGAGCGCTCCGGAGAGCGCGAGATAGTTGATGTCATGCCCCGCCGCCTGCGCCAGCGGACCGGTTTGACCCCAACCCGTCACCCGGCCGTAGGCGAGCCGTGGATTGCGCTTCAGACACACATCAGGCCCGAGGCCGAGACGTTCCATGACGCCCGGGCGATATCCCTCGATGAGGGCGTCCGCGCGCTCGACGATGCGCAGACAGACTTCGACGGACTCGGGTTGTTTGAGATCCACCCCCAGGTTGGCTCGACCGCGCGCCATCGGATCGGGCCCGAGATCCGGTACCGCCCGCTCGTAAGCGCCGCCCGGCCGGTCGATGCGGATCACCGTGGCGCCCAGATCCGCGAGCACCATCGCGGCGAAGGGTCCGGGACCTATCGAGGCCATCTCCACCACCCGCAGTCCCGACAGTGGGCCGCGCCTGGCGGAGCGGGCCTGATCGTTAAGACATTCCACTTTTGTGATTTCGCCATGTCATGATATATACTATGACATCTCACGATGCCACGGCAACCGGATGATGAGCGGCGCCGCCTCGCAACCGACTTCAACCGCCCCTGCGCGAACCTCGCGCCCGACGCTGCAGATGGACGAGCTGGTCGCACGCGCCGCAGTTCTGCGGCGCGACCTGCACGCTCATCCTGAAATCGCCTTTGCGGAGAGCCGCACCGCCACCCTGGTTGCGCAACAGCTGCGCGCCTGTGGCATCGAGGTCACGGAATCCCTCGGTGGCACGGGAGTGCTGGGCAAATTGACTTGCGGATCGGGTGCAGGTGCGTACGCATTCCGAGCCGACATGGACGCCCTGCCGCTCGAGGAACTCAACACCTTCGCGCACCGCTCCACCAACCAGGGGCGCATGCACGCCTGCGGCCACGACGGTCACACGGCCATGCTGCTCGGAGCCGCGGAGCGACTGGCCCGCACACGCCGGTTTTCCGGGACCGTGTATTTCATTTTTCAGCCTGCGGAGGAGACCTGTGCCGGCGCCAACGCGATGCTGCAGGCCGGGCTGTTCGGCGCCCAGCCCGTCGCCGGGCTATTCGCGATGCACAACGCTCCCGGCCTCGACGCAGGTACCTTCAACATCTGGCCGGGCCCCGTCATGGCTGCCGCGAGCACTTTTGACCTGCGAGTGAACGGAGTCGGTGCACACGCCGCCATGCCCCATCAGGGTGTCGACACGCTGCTGGTGGCAAGCCAGTTGGTTGTGGCCCTGCAATCCATCGTGAGCCGCAATGTGGATCCCATGGAGACGGCCGCGCTCAGTGTGACGCAGCTGCACGGGGGCAATGCCTACAACGTGCTGCCGGACTCCGCGGTGATCTCGGGATGTGTGCGCGCATTCCGCGCCGATGTGGAACAGAAGGTCGAGATGCGACTGCGTGAACTCTCCGAGCGGATCTGCGCCGCCTTCGGTGCGAGGGTCCAGATCGATTACCGGCGCATCAGCCCTCCCCTGGTGAACTCGGCTGAGCCGACGCAGACCGCCGTCGAGGTCGCCTGCGAGTTGGTTGGTCGCGAGAGGGTCGACTTGACGGCACGCCCTTGCCTTGGCACGGACGACTTCGCCAATTTCGCAGCTCACTATCCCGTGTCCTACGTGCTGATCGGCAACGGCGCGGGTGAAGGCGGCTGCACACTTCATAACCCCCACTACGACTTCAACGACGCGGTGCTGCCCCTGGGGATCGAATTCTGGTCGGCGCTGGCCGAGCGGCTGATGCCTCCGGATGGCGACGCACGGGAAGGCGCCGCGTGTATCTGACGCAGTCCATCCGGCGGGCGGCTCAGATCAATCCGGGCGGACTGGCCACGCTGTTCGCCGGACGGTCACGCACCTGGGCGCAGGTAGCGGAGCGGATAGCGCGCTTCGCCGGCGCGTTGCGCGATCTTGGCGTGCAAAGCGGAGACCGCGTGGCGATGCTGAGCAGGAACCGTGACGACTACATCGAGTGGTATTACGCCATTCCGTGGGCCGGCGCGATCTCGGTGCCAGTGAATTTCCGCTGGTCGGTGCAGGAGATGGCCTACTCCCTCATCGAAACCGACGCCCGCGTGCTGATCGTCGATGACATGGCCCTGCCCGTCTTGCCGGCCTTGCTCGAGGCGGCACCCGCAATCCGCCTTCTCATTCACTCGGGTGAACAGCCAACCCCACCGAATACGCACGCCTACGAGGAGCTGATTCGTCGCGGACCGGACGTTCAGGACGCAGAGCGCGGCATCCATGAGCCGTTCGCCATCTTCTACACAGGTGGCACCTCGGGCCGTCCCAAGGGCGTGACGCTTTCCAGTCTCAATCTCTGGTCGAGCGCCATGACGCTGGTTGGAGAATGCGCTCTGGATAATACGGACCGATTCCTGCATGCCGCGCCCATGTTTCATCTGGCCGATGCCGCGCATACCTTCACCGTCACGCTGGTTGCAGGTGGGCACGTGGTCATCCCCGGTTTCGCTCCGGACCTGGTGCTTGCGGCGCTTGGCAACGACCACGTCTCACGCCTGGCTCTCGTCCCGACGATGTTGCAGAGCCTGCTGGCGCATCCGCAGTTTGCGCAGACCGACGTGTCTGCACTGAAGTCGGTTGTGTATGGCGCTTCGCCCATCTCGGAGACTGTGCTCGCCCGTGCATTCGGAGCTCTCCCTCAGGCGCGCTTCATCCAGGCCTACGGGCAGACTGAACTGTCACCTATCGCCACCCTGCTCTCGGCCGAGTTCCATAGCGGCGCGCGTGGACAGCCGAAGCTGGCTTCAGCTGGTCGTGCCACCTGCGGCACAGAGGTCAGGATCGTGGGTCCGGAAGGCAACGAACAGCCCCGTGGCAAGGTCGGCGAGATCGTCTGTCGCGGCCCGAATGCCATGCTTGGCTACTGGAACAACCCGGATCTCACAGCAAAGACGCTCATCGGTGGCTGGGTGCACACCGGCGATGCGGGTTACATGGATGCGGATGGGTTTGTGTACGTCGTAGATCGGCTCAAGGACATGATCATCTCTGGCGGAGAGAACGTGTACTCGTCCGAGGTGGAGAACGTCCTGATGCAGCACCCCGCTGTCGATAGCTGCGCGGTCGTCGGCATTCCCGACGAGCGCTGGGGCGAAGCCGTGCACGCGGTCGTGGTCGCTCGCAAAGGCGCCCGACTCGATGAGGCCGAGGTCATTGCTCACTGCCGCACCCAGATCGCTCACTACAAATGCCCGAAGTCCCTCGAGGTGCGTGACGCGCTGCCGCTCTCGGCCGCCGGCAAGATCCTCAAGCGCGAACTGCGCGAGCAGTACTGGCAGGGACGTCAGCGCCGCGTGAACTGAGCCGCCGGCGCCAGGCGAACCGAACCGCCGACGCCGGGCGAACCGAGCCGCCGGCGCCAGGCGAGTCGATCCGTTGTCGAGCTACTTCGACAGATCGGTGAACAGCGACAGCAGGTAGGCAATGGAGGGCGCAATGTCCGCGACCGGGATCCGCTCGTTGAGCCCGTGGCTGAACCGGTCGCTGTCCTTGATGAACAGGGGGCTGATCCCGTAGCTGGGTACGTGCTCCTTGCGGAACCACATGCTGTCGCTCGCCCCCGCGGACATCGTCGGAAATACCGGCACACCGGGATAGCCGATGTGGATGGCCCGGGTGACCGCGGCCATGAGATCGGCCCGGAGGGGCGAGGCGTCGGTCGCCACGCTTCCCTGGGAGACATCCCTGAACTGGATCGCGGGATCCGCCGCGGCCTTCTGCAGCTCCGCCATGATCTCTTCGCGCGGGTGACCGGGGAAGATACGGCAGTTGATGTTGGCGGTCACTTTCTGGGGCAGAGCATTGAGCGCATGCCCGCCCTCGATCATCGTGGCGACACAGGTGGTGCCGATCTTGCCGATGGTGGCCGGATTGGCGGTGAGGGTTGCGATGGCCTTCGCATCGGTGGGATCGGCCGCGAAGGCGCGCATGGCGGCGGCGATCTGCGGCTCCTCGTATTGCGCCGCTGCGGTGAAGTAGGCCCGGGTCAGCTCACTCAGTTCCGGCTTGAAGCGGTGCGCACCGATGCGCACCAGCGCGGCCGACATCTCGGTGATTGCATTGGGCTCGTACGGCCGCGAGCTGTGACCGCCAGGGGATGTGACCGTGAGCTGGTAGTCCGCATAGGTCTTCTCGGCCCCCGACCAGACGAAGTACAAGGGCTTGCCATCCGGATCCAGCTGGCCGCCCGTTCCATCGACATTCAGCAGCATCTCGGCGTTGGAGAGCATCCCGGCCATCATGGCGGTGGTCTTCATCGTCGTTTCCTCATCGCCCGAGAACACCAGGACGATGTCGCGCCGCGGCTTGAATCCGTGGCGCTTCAACTCGATGAGTGATGCCACTGCGAGCGCATCGTCCAGCTTCATGTCGCTGGCTCCACGCCCGTACAGCATCCCGTTCTCGACGACCGGAGTAAACGGGTCGCGCTGCCAATCGGCGGGCTTGGCCTCGACGACATCCATGTGGCCCGATATCAGCAGCGGTTTGAGTCTGGGGTCCGAGCCCTTCCAGTGGGCGATGAGAAAGGCGGTGTCATCGACCGGAGTGATCGTCACATCGGCATCGGCAAAGCCACCCGCGAGGAGTGCGGACTTGAAGAGCGCAGCGACCTGCGGTGCCTGGTTGCCGGGACCCCGCACGGAGCGTAGCGCAATGGCCTGCTTCGCCAGCTCCAGCGCCTGAGCCTCCGCCCGGCTGTGATCCACCGACTTGCCATAGGCGCCGGATGCACCCGTGATCACCACGAAACCCAGTGCCGCTGTCGCCCATGCCCGCATGCCGCTCTCCCTCGAGTCCTGTGTGGATATGGTTTCACGCGACGTGCCATTTTGCACGCCCGCGGCACTTCTCAGGGTCGCAACAGCATGGGGTAATCACCCACATGGCCCAGTTGCTGGATCACGCTGCGAGGCGCATCACCCAGGATTATATGCCGGCAGCGCCTGCGGACGCGGGAGGATCCGGACGCAGACGGAAGTCGTAGTTGACCGTGTAGAACGGAGTTTCCCGGCTCTGGCCGTCGGGGGCCAGTCCGGGCGGATGCCGTTCGAACTGCGCGACCAGCGACTCTTTCATTCCGAACACCGCGTCGGAATCCAGGTACTGGCTGTCAGCGACGAACAGGTGTGTCGTCACGGGCCGGTAGCCATGGGCCGAGACGATCATGTGGATGTGACCGGGTCGGTACGGATGGCGACCCATCCTGCGCAGCATCCGTCCCACAGGACCATCGGTGGGAACCGGATAGAAGGTGGGTTTGATCGACCAGAACGAGTAGCGGCCTTGCGCGTCCGTACGAATCCTGCCGCGCCCCTTCATACCCGTCTCCCCGGGTATCTGCATGTCGTAGTTCCCCTCGCCGTCGCCCGACCAGATGTCGAGCAAGGCGTTCTGCAGGGGCTTGCCGTCGAGATCGAGCACCCGCCCCGAATAGAACGTGGGTTCGCCCTTGACGCCTTCAGCGAGATTGCTCCCGAGCGGGAGATCCGGCGCGCCCTCCCGGTAGAAGGGGCCCATGACCGTCGATTCGACGCTGCCCTGATGCGCAGGATGGTTGAGAGTGATGACCAGTATGGATACGCCCAGCGTATCCGACAGGAGGATGTACTCCTGGCGGCGATCCGTGCAGGCCTGACCCACATCGGTTAGGAACTGGATGGCGCCGAACCATTCCGCTTCCGTCAGCTTCGCCTCACGCACGAAATCGTGCAGATGGCGCACGAGCAGGGTCATGACTTGCCTGAAACGCGGATCCTCGCAATCGGCGAGGCGTTCGATCACCGCCTGGGTGATGCTGGTTTGACTGAATTCGCGCATGGCGGTCAGTGGCCGCGAATGACCCGCCGCGAAAGCACGCGGCGGGCCGGGTCCGTGCTCAGCGGTAGGTGTTGTTCGAGGTGTGATCGCCTGCGAGCCATCGCTTCAGTTCCTTATGCGCATCGGCCCGCCGGTCACGCGAGATCTTCTCCGCCTCGGGATGATCGAGCGTGAATTCGAGGATCAGTCCGTTCGGATCGGTAACGTAGACCGACCGGCAATACCCATGTTCGAGGACGAACGTATTCGGAGGCATGATACCGGCGTCCGCAATGCGCTTCTCCAGGGCAGCCTGCGTCTCGGCATCCACCGCGAGCGCGATGTGATGAAACGGCGACATCGGCATCTTCGGACCGAACTCTTCCTGATCCCGGGGATCCGCGAACTGGAAGAACGCGAGCGCGCCCCCGTCTGCCATTTCGAAGAACGTGTGGCAGTAGGTACGCACCTTGCCGAACAGTTCGTCCGACTCGCACCAGGTGGCCACCAGCGGCATCCCAACCACCTCTTCGTAGAACCTGCGGGTCTTCTCCAGGTCCCGCGAGACGTAAGCGTTATGGTGCAGACGTTTCGGAAGCCTTTGCGACTGTTGCATGGTGCCTTGCCCTTCGGATCAGAACTTGAAAGTCACATCAACGCCGTAGCGGCGCGGCAGAGCGCGCCACAGGAATCCGCCGGGAGAGAACTCCGCGTTGTATTGCTTGTTGGTCAGATTCTTCGACCAGGCCGTCACCGACCAGCGATCCGCTTCGACGCCCGCGCGCAGATCGGCCAGGTTCACCGGGTCGCGCGAAGTCACGTTGTACGGATCCCACCACGTACGGCCGATCTGATGATAATCCAGCCGCAGCGTGCCGTAGATGCCGTCCGCCACGGGCTGGCGGTACTGGAATCCGGCGCCGATGGTGTCCTTGGTCAGCAGCGGCGGCTTGTTGCCTATCACGGTCGGATCTTCCATCCCGGTGATTTTGCCGTCCGTATAGCCGAAGTTCGCATAGACGTCGAGATGCTCGGTGGCGCGCGCCGTCAGCTCGAGCTCGACGCCCTTGTAGGTGGCATCCAGATTGCCCAGGTTCTGCGTCGAGGTGAGCGAGTCGTAGAAGAAGAAGTATCCGTTGGTGGATTTCGTATGGTAGACGGCGATATTCGCATTCAGCCGCTTATTGAGGAACTGGCCCTTGGCGCCCACCTCGTACGTATCGGCCACCTCGGCCTCGAACAGGTCGTGAACGCCGAATTTGCCCTCTGACTGCGCCACCGCGCCCACGCCCGTCTGGTTGAAGCCGCCGCTGCGGAATCCACGGCTCCAGCCACCATAGAACGTCAGGTTGTCCGTGGGTTTGTAGCGAAGCGTTCCCTTGGGCTGCGCGGATGACCAGGTGTGCTTGCGCACCTCACCCGTGAAGGCCGTGGGATCCGGGAGGAAGTGAGCCGGTGTATCCGTCGTGTTCCGGCGTGAGTCCTCGTCGTAGCGTATGGCCGCATCGAGCTCGAACTGGCTGGTGATCTCGTAGGTCGCATCGCCGAAGACGGCCCAGGCGTTGTTGTTCTGCGAATCCGCCAGGAAGGTGACGTTCGTATTGGTCGCGAAGGGATTGGTCGGATCGATCCGCGGGGTCTCGTAGACCGGTGGAATGCCATCGCCACGGTCCACCAGGTTGCCGGTCGAGATGAAGCGCTCGGTGTGCACGAAGTACGCGCCGGCGATCCACGAGAAGCCGTTCACCTTGTTCGACGTGAAGCGCAGCTCCTGACTCTCGGTCGTGACGTCGATGAACTGGCTCTGGCTCTCATCGAAGGGGCCACCCAGCGCGGGCGGGATGGTGGCGAAGAAAAAGTTGTTGGCGATGGATGTGCCGATCGGGCGGAAGTCGTAGGCATCGCCCGTATCGATTTCCTTCGTATGGTTCCAGTCCGTCACCGAGGTGAAGGTGCCAAAACCCGCGTTGTAGTCGATTTTCAGCGCCGTATCCGTGACGTCGCGATTGTCGCTGCCCAGGTTGTTGGTCTGGATCGGGCTGCTGGTGTCGTTGGCGTTCGGCGGTGTCGTGAAGCTGCTGAAGACGTTCGCCTCGTCGTCACGCGGAATGATGTAGTAGTAGGCAGTCGTCTGGACGCGGTCACGGAACACGCGCAGGTCCGCACTTAAGACATCGCTCGGCCTCCAGAGCAGGCGCAATCGGCCGGACCAGTCCGTGTACGGATCGGCTTTCTTGTCCAGGAAGGTGTTCGTCAGGTAGCCGTCGGTGTTGTAGTAATTGAACGAAGCGCGGTAACGCAGCGTGCCGGCCGAATCGATCGGGCCGCTCACGGCGAACTGGGCCTTCTCCGAAGTGCCGTTGCCCACTCCCAGTCTGGCGTTCCCCTCGAAGTGATCGGCAGGGTCGGCCGTGTGGATGATGATGGCGCCGCCGATGGCATTGCGTCCGTACAAGGCGCCCTGCGGTCCCTTGAGGACCTCGATCTGCTGGATGTCGGTCAGTTCCTGGTCGAACTGGTAGGGATTGGTCTCCAGCACCCCATCCACGAGCACGGCCACCGAGGGCTCACTGTTGCGCGCCTGGGAGATGCCGCGGACCGTGATGAACGAATTGCCGACGTTCTGTACTTCGACCAGCGTCATGTTCGGCACCAGCGCGACGAAATCGCGCGGGCTTTCGATTCCGGCCGACTGGATCTTCTGCGCCGTGAAGACATCCACGGTGATCGGCACGTCCTGGAAGGTCTCATCGCGCTTACGCGCGGTGATGACGATTTCTTCCAGAGTGGTCGGCTCGCTCTGTGCCTGCACGCACTGGGCGTACAGGCCGGCCGCCATCAGGCTTGCCAGGGAACCGAGGACGCGGCGCGTCGGATTGGACATGTGAGGACCCCCCTTCATTCCGTTTCCAAAGTCTTTCGCATAGCGAAAAACTTGTCGATATACAGAGATCATATTGAACGCCGATCGGAGATGCCGTCAAATAAACGGCGCACCCCGCCACTGCATTTCGGATACCGAAAACCCCCGATCGCTCACATGCCAGCCGCCAATCGTTTCCTCACCACGCATGTCGGCAGCCTGCCGCGCCCCGACGATCTCATCGAAATCATGTTCGCGCGCGAGGACGGCATTCCCATCGACCAGGCGGCGCTGTCCGAGCGCATCGAGAAGGCCGTGGACCAGGCCGTGGCCCACCAGGTCAAGGCGGGCGTGGATATCGTCAACGACGGTGAGTGGCCCAAACCCAGCTACGCGACCTATATCAAGGACCGTCTGAACGGATTCGGCGGCAGCGGGAACAGCTTCGTCTTTCAGGACATCGAGGACTTTCCGCGCACCAGGGCGCGCGTGCTGGCCGACCCGGGCCGCAAGCATCGCAAGACCCCGGCCTGCAACGCGCCGATCACTCCGAAGGATGTGGCAGGTCCGACGGGCGATCTCGCCATGCTGAAGTCGGCGGCTGGCCGGCACGCGGCGACCGGTACCTTCATGAGCGCTGCCTCCCCCGGCGTGACCGGATATTTCTTCCGCAACGAGTACTACCCCGATCACGAGAGCTACCTGTTCGCCCTGGCCGAGGGCCTGAGGCACGAGTACGAGGCGATCGTGAAAGCGGGCGTGATGCTGCAGATCGACTGCCCGGATCTCGCCATGGGGCGGCACTCGCAGTACCGGGATCTGACTCTGGCGCAGTTCCGGGCACGCATGGAACTGCACATCGAAGCCCTCAATCGCGCCCTGGTCAACATTCCGGCCGAGAAGGTGCGCATGCACCTGTGCTGGGGCAACTATCCGGGACCCCATCACTGCGATGTGCCGCTGAAGGACATCGTGGACCTGGTCTGGAAGGCCAGGCCCCACGCCGTCCAGTTCGAGGCCGCGAACCCACGCCATGCGCATGAGTGGTCACTCTTCGAGGACATCCGGTTGCCCGAGGGCAAGGTGCTGATCCCCGGCGTGATCGAAGTGCAGTCGAACTACATCGAGCACCCGGAACTTGTGGCCCAACGGATCGGTCGTTACGCCAACCTCGTGGGACGCGAGAACGTCATGGCCGGTACCGACTGCGGCTTCAGCATTCACGTGGGAACCAGCGGTGTGGATCCCGATGTGGTCTGGGCCAAGCTCGCCGCGCTCGCGCAGGGCGCGGAACTGGCGAGCCGGAAATTCTGGCCTTCGCATTAGCCGCCAGCCGCCCCTGTTCCGTCAGTGACGGTTGCGCCGGATCGCGACCGGAGCGGGCCGCCCGTCAGCTCAAGCGAGTTTATGGGATGCGATGGGCAGTGACCTGATGCGTTTCCCGGTGGCTGCGAAGATGGCGTTGCACAGCGCCGGCGCGACGGGCGGCACGCCCGTTTCGCCGATACCGCCGGGCTTCTCGGAGCTCGGTATGACGTGAACGTCGAGCACCGGCAGCTCGTTCAGCCGCAGCATGCGGTAGTCATTGAAGTTGCGCTGCTGGACCCGGCCGCCACGCAGGGTGATCTCGCCCCAGAGTGCCGCTGTGAGTCCATAAACGATGCCGCTCTCCAGTTGCGATTCAACGATGCGCGGATTCACGGTCTGACCGCAGTCGATGACACAGGTGATCCTGTGAATCCGCAGATCACCGCGCACGACGGAGACCTCGGCCACCTGGGCGATGCGGGAGTTGTAGCCCTCCATGAAGGCGATTCCCTGATAATGCCCCCGAGGCGCATGCCCCCAGCCCGAACGCTGTGCGATCACGCTGAGCACCTGCAGATGCCGGTCCTTGCCGGCCAGCAGCTCACGCCGCAATTCCAGCGGGTCCTTCGATGACAGGGCCGCGATCTCGTCGATGGAACTTTCGATCGCGAAGCAGTTGGGGGAGTGGCTCACCGAACGCAGGTAGCCCACATCGATGCCGATTTCCTGGCGCGTGTAGCGCAGATCGAAGTTCGGCACGGCATAGGGGAAGTTCTGCACATACTCGATGACGGAGTCGAACGGGTCCTTGTTGGTCGGATCGAAGCGCGAAGTGATGGAAGGGCTCACGACGTGCAATGCCCAGGCGAGCAGCTTTCCATGCTCGTCGATGCCCGCACTGACAGCCTCGCGTGCTGGCGGCCGATAGTAGTCATGCGTCATGTCATCTTCGCGCGTCCAGATCAGCTTGACCGGCGCACCGACCGCCTTCGATGCCGCCGCAGCCGCCGGCACGAAGTCCACTTCCAGGCGTCTGCCGAAACCGCCGCCCAGCAGTGTCGTGTGGACATTCACCTGTTCCGGCTTCAGTCCAGCCGCATCGGCTGCCGCAGCCTGCGCCATCTGCTGCACTTGAGTCCCGACGTACAGATCGCAGCGGTCCGCTCTGACATCCGCCGTGCAGTTCATCGGCTCCATGGTCGCATGCGCAAGCAGCGGCAGCTCGTAGACAACCGAGAGAGTCTTCGCAGCTGACTTCATGGCTTCGGCCGCATGACCTGCCTTGAGGGCGTCCGCCACATTGTCGCTCTTGAGCGCCGACAAGCCAGGCCTGGCCGCGGCTTCGTTCAGCCTTGCCCAGACCGAAGTCGTGTCGAGTCCCGCGTTGGGCCCCGGCTTCCAGACGATGCGCAGGGCATCGCGCGCCTTCTTCGCCTGCCAGAAATGATCCGCGACGACAGTGACGGTGGTCGCCGCAGGCAATACGCGCCGCACTCCGGGGAGAGCCATCGCCGCCGCTGAATCCACCGAATCCACCTGTCCACCCAACTCGGGAGACAATGCAATGGCGGCGTGCAGCATGCCCGGCAACTTCACATCCAGGCCGAACTCGGCGCTGCCATCCACTTTCGAGGGAGTGTCGAGGCGCGGCAGGGGCTTGCCGATCAGCCGCCAGTCCGCGGGATTCTTCAGCACCACGTCCTTGGGAACCGGCAGTTTCGCGGCTGCTTCCGCCAGTTGACCGTAGCTCGCGGTCTTGCCCTGCGGCCCCAGAATCCGTCCGCTGCTCGCGCTGCAGCTGGAAGGAGTGACCTGCCACCGTTTGGCCGCCGCGGCAATCAACATTGAACGCGCCTGCGCGCCCGCCTTGCGCAGCTTCTCCCAGGCATCCGGCACACTATTGCTGGTACCGGTAACCTGCCCGCCATTGAGCGCGTTGACATACGCGTCGCCCACCGGCGCGGACACGACGCGGATTCCCGACGGATCGATCTCGAGTTCCTCGGCGATCAGTGTCGGCAACGCGGTATACACGCCCTGCCCCATTTCCGAGCGATCCACCAGAATGGTGACGGTATCGTCGCTGCCAATCCGCAGCCAGGCATTCAATTGCGACTCAGCTCGCGCCGCCGCGCGCGCACCGCTTCTGAGTGCCGGCAGGGCCAGGGCGAGCACGAGGCCGCCACCCAGGTATGCGGTCCTCTGGAGAAACTCGCGGCGCGAGCACTCAGTCGATTTCCGGACATCGCGCGGGCGAGTGCTCATGACCGTTTGGCCTCTTTGAGCAACTCAGCGGCCCGGTGAACCGCCCTGCGTATGCGCACGTACGTGCCGCAACGACACAGGTTGCCAGCCAGCGCCGCGTCCACATCCGCATCGCTGGGCGCGGGATTCGACTGCAGCAACGCGACAGCGGACATGATCTGCCCCGACTGGCAGTAGCCACACTGGGGCACGTCCAGTTCGACCCAGGCGCGCTGCACCGCGTGACTGCGGTCCTTCGAGAGGCCTTCCACCGTGGTTACGGTCTTGCCCTCGAGCGCCTGCAGAGGCAACAGGCAGGAACGCACGGGCGATCCATCCACATGCACCGTGCAGGCACCGCACAGGCCCATTCCGCAACCGTACTTGGTGCCGGTCAGACCCAGATGGTCACGCAAGACCCACAGCAGTGGCGTGTCGGCATCCGCTTCGACGCTCAGACGGGCGCCATTGACGGTTAATTTGACCATGGCCGGTAGCTACCCCCTTCGATATCCGGCGATGCTACTCGAATTGCCCACTCCATGACACGGGTCGCCGGTGCACAGCCCGAGGCTCACGCAGTGAATGCAATCCAACGCATAGGTGCCCACATCGTGATGATGACCAGGGTCAATCCCGCCGTGACACCAGCTAGCCCGGACAGGGCAAGCCGAAGGCGCGGACCTGCGGCAAGCAGAGCCACGTAGCCGGCAGCCTGCAGACCCATGAACAGAACGACCAAGTCGGGCAATATGCGGTGCGTGGCAACCATTCGCGACAGCGGGATGCCCGCAGCGCCAAGCTGGGAGCGGTTCTTCGATCCGGAGGCCATCCTGGATGTCCTGGGATGCACGAACATCCGCGGTGACGCGCTCGAATTCGGCTGCGGCTACGGCACGTTCACGATCGAAGTCGGACGTCGCGTGACCGGGACCGTTTACGGTCTCGACATCGACCGCTCAATGGTTGCGGTCACCCGTGAACGAGCCTCGAGCGCTGGACTGACCAACATCGTGGCCGAGGAGCGTGACTTCGTACACCTCGGATCGGGACGACCCGATGAGTCGGTGAGTTTCGCCCTGCTCTTCAATATCCTGCATCTCGAGGAGCCGATCCCTCTGCTTCAGGAGGTACGCCGGGTGCTGCGACCTGGCGGTCGCTGCGCTGTGATTCACTGGAGGCGTGACCCCGCCACGCCGCGCGGCCCTCCGCCCGCGATCCGCCCCGACTCCGGCAGTTGCCGCGCGTGGGCCGAGAAGGCCGGCCTCCAGTTCGTGGCTGCGCCGGAACTGCCGCGCACTCCATGGCATTGGGGCATGTTGATGAAGCGCCCCGATCCCACCGTTCGGACACCCACGTGAAATGGCCGTTACGGCGCCGCCTTCATCTGCAGACCGGAGCCGGATCCCGACAACGCCACGAACACCTCCGAGCGGATCAGCCAGCGCCCGGACCGCTTGACCCACTGTGCGGAATAGCGTCCGCGGATGATGGTCGCACCACTGATGCTGCCCAGATGTCCCTTCCAGATGCCGGTCTCGAAGGCCAGCGGCCAAGTGGAGCTGGCCTCGATCGCACTCGGGATGCGCTCATACACGATCACGTCCTTCGATAAGGGATCGTCCTTCTCGAAGAGTTTGCGGTAGGCATCCTTGCCCGCCATCTGAATTCCCAGCCCCCGGCAGATGGTGACGTCATCAGTCCAGTAGGTGGCGACGGCTTCCACGTCGTGACGGACAATGGCGGAATTCTGCTCCAGGCGCGCCTGCCTGATCGCAGCCTGATCAGCACCGCCTTGCGAAGGGCTGGCCGCGGCAATCGGACTCAGCAGTGCTGCCAGAAGCAATCCGGTGGGAAGATGCATGAATGACCTCGATCATTGGAGTTGAATCCTGCTGCGTCGCGCGTCAGCAGTCAAACCCGGATGACGTTGGAGGGTGCCGATTGCTCGGCAGCGATCAGCTTATCGAGCAGGCGCCGGAAGTGTGCGAGCGGCGCGTCCGCCAGAATGCCGAGCATCTGGAAGTGTGGATCCTCCTCCAGTGTCTGCTGTTGCCGCTCGATGATTGCCTTGTCCTCCATGAAGCCCTCGATCAGGCTGTCGAGCAGCGAACGGGAGATCGTCGAGTCCTCGCCCTCGAAGTTGTTCAGGTACTCCCAGAAGAAATGCGTCGTCCGGTCGGTTTCGGGTGTCATGAACTGACAGTTGCGGTATTCGCGGGCATCAGGCGGCGGCACGTCGTGACCGGTTGGCGCGAACAGGGTTTCCATGGTGAAGATGCCGGGGACCAGCATCGTCGCAATGTTGCGCCGATCCACCCTGGCGGCCTTGTCGTGAATGACCTTCTTGTGGAACGGGGGTGCATCGCTGTCGCGGTGCCAGCGCTCGACCCTGAAACCATTCGACAGTCGTTCGATCACGGTCGGTTTCGTGACGTAGGCGTATTCCTCCGAGCCACCCAAGGTCCGGGTGTGCACGAAGGCCAGGTGCGAGAAGTCGCTCAGGTTATCCACGATCAGAAGGTAGTTGGCATCGTAGTGAAGATAGGCCGGTATCCCCTTCCAGGTGGGATCCTCGAGATACGGCAGGTCCACGATCAGCGCCGGATCGGCCGCGGCGGGGTCACCCATCCAGATCCAGACGAAATGCCCGCGCTGCGCCACGGCGTAGCCCGGCACGCGCAGCTTGGGCGGGATCATGTCCTGCCCGGGAATCTGTACGCACTTGCCCGAACCATCGTACTTGATGCCGTGATACATGCAGCGCACGGCATCGCCCTCCAGGCGGCCTTGCGACAGCAGTGCCCCCCGATGCGGGCAGCGATCATTCAGCGCATGGACCTGACCGCTCTCTCCCCGGTACAGCAGCACATGCTCTCCCAGGATCCTGCGGCTCAGCAGTTTGCCGTCGATCAGCTCGTGATCGAGCGCCGCAACATACCAGCAGTTCTTGAGGAACATGGCGATCACAGCCTCCGGACCACTCGCAGACGAT
>DATKLO010000165.1:0-3681 GCA_035542375.1 Steroidobacteraceae bacterium
GGTGGTCATGGCGCTTCTCGTGACCCGGGCGCCGCTCGGGTTCGTGGCGATCCTCGGTATCGTGGCGCTCTCCGGAATGATCATGCGCAACTCGGTCATCCTGATCGACCAGATCCGGGCGGAGATGGAGGAAGGCCTCGACCCGTGGAACGCGGTGGTGGAGGCTGCCGTGCACCGGACCCGCCCGGTGGTGCTGACCGCCACGGCCACGGTGCTGGCGATGATTCCGCTGACGCGCAGCGTGTTCTGGGGCCCCATGGCCATCGCCATCATGGGCGGCCTGACAGCGGCCACGTTCCTGACGATCTTCTTCCTGCCGGCGCTGTACGCGGCATGGTTCAGGGTAAAACGCGGGGATGCGCCGACGGCCGCGCCTGCACCTGCGCCTATCCCGGCGCCTGCACACTGAGTCGGTCCTTCGTTCACGACGGCATGTCGATCATGAGCTCTTTCGGAGAACCACCATCAGGGCGTCGAGCTCGGCGAGATCAGTCGGTATCTTGGCAAGTGAAGGACGCGCTCAGCGGAAACGAGCAGCCGGCGTTGAAGGCCGTTATGGCCGGCGCGTTTGGATCGCTGGTCCTCGTCGGTGGGTCGGCAATGGTCGCGTCCGCCTGGATCGCGCAGAAACTGGTCAACCTTTGCGAGCTGGTTCCAGTTTCGCCCAGCCTGTCACTAGAGGAGATGCGGGAGTTTGTCCGTACGCTGTTCTTCGGCGGTCAGCTTCCCCTGCCATGGTGTCTGAGGGGCTCACATGCCTAATGTAGCGGCCTATCTCGTTAAGGAAGTGCTGAAGGACGGCAACGAGGTGACCTTCCGGGCCATGCACCCCGACGACAAGGAGCGCCTTGTCCAAGCCTTTCTTCATCTCCAGCCTCAGACGGTTCGCATGCGCTTTTTTTACGCGAAAAGAAGTCTGAGCGAAGACGAGCTGCGTTGGCTCGACGAAATCAGCCACGGGAGCCACGTGGGACTGGTGGCCACCGTGCCAAGTGGAAGCAACGAACTCATAATCGGCGAAGGTAGCTACGCAGCGGTCGGCCGCACGGCGGAGATAGGCTTCACTGTCGCAGAAGCCTGGCAGGGGCGGGGCATCGCAAGCCGGCTGCTGCAGCATCTCGCCCGCATTGCGCGAAACCGTGGAGTGGGCCAGTTCGAGGCGTACGTGCTCAAAGAGAATGCACCGATGCTTGCGGTATTCCGTGAGAGCGGGCTTCCGATGACGACACGGGACGCCGACGGTGTGCTGCATGTCACGCTTCTGCTCGATTCGCCGGCGGCACCGCGGTGAGCCCGTCCTCCCCGCTGTTGCGACGCGCCGAGCTGCGCCTAGTGCTGTCTCTTGTTGTTGCAAGCGGCCACGGCGCGGTCCGTGGCAACACGCACACGATCGATCACGATGTGACGCTCAGCGTAAGAGGCTCGGCGCTGCGTCTCCTTAGTTTGGGGGCATAGCTGAGCTTGCCGATGCAGCTCATAACCCAACCCGGGAGCCCTTACCCGCTCGGCGCCACCATTCGCCCGGCCGGCGTGAACTTCAGCGTGTTCTCGAAGAGCAGCGCGCGCGTCGAGCTGTTGTTCTTCGACGGCGTCGACGATGCTCGGCCTAGCGTGGTGATTCCCCTCGACCCGAGGAGCAACCGGACATACCACTACTGGCATGTCTTCGTGCCCGATGTTCAAGCGGGGCAGCTCTACGGCTATCGCGCTTGTGGGCCCTTGGACCCTCAGCGGGGATTGCGCTTCGACCCGGGCAAAGTGCTGTTGGACCCATATGGCAAGGCAGTCGCCGTGCCGGAGGCCTACAGCCGCGTCAACGCTTCGCTCCCCGGCGACAACTGCGCGACCGCGATGAAGAGCGTGGTCGCCGATCCGGGCCGCTATGATTGGGAAGGCGACCTTCCGCTGAAGCGGCCGTTCTCGCAAACGGTGATCTACGAGATGCACGTCGGTGCGTTCACCCGCCACCCGAGCTCCGGTCTGCCTGCGCAATTGCGCGGGACTTATCGAGGGTTGATCGAGAAGATCGGCTACCTCCAGGAGCTCGGCGTGACGGCAGTGGAGCTGTTGCCGGTGTTCCAGTTCGACGAGCAGGACGCGCCCCCCGGCCACGTCAACCACTGGGGGTACTCGCCGGTGTCGTTCTTCGCCCCTCACGTGGCGTACAGCTCGCGCAAGGATCCCCTGGCCGCGCTCGACGAGTTCCGCGATATGGTGAAGGCGTTGCACCGAGCAGGCATCGAGGTCATTCTCGATGTCGTGTTCAACCACACGGCGGAGGGCAACCACGCAGGCCCGACGCTGTCCTTCCGCGGCCTGGAGAATGCCGCGTACTACATACTGCAGGACGACCAGTCGTTGTATGCGGACTACACTGGCACGGGGAATACCCTGAATGCGAACCAGCCGATCGTCCGCCGCCTTATCGTCGACAGCCTGCGCTATTGGGTCGAGTCGATGCACGTGGACGGCTTCCGCTTCGACCTGGCCTCGATCCTCTCGCGCGACGAGCGCGGCCGCCCGCTCGAGAATCCCCCCATCCTGTGGGACATCGAATCGGACCCGGTGCTGGCCGGCACCAAGCTCATCGCGGAAGCCTGGGATGCCGCGGGCCTTTATCAGGTGGGCACCTTCGTTGGAGACAGCTGGAAGGAGTGGAACGGACAATTCCGGGATGACGTCCGCAGCTTCATGAGGGCCGACCGCGGGACTGTCGGCCGCATGGCCCGACGCCTCCTCGGCAGCCCGGACATCTATGGCGGCGCGGAGCGCGAGCCCGAAAAGAGTATCAACTTCGTGACCTGCCATGACGGGTTCACGCTCAATGACCTGGTCTCCTACAGCTGCAAGCACAACCAGGCGAACGGAGAAGACAACCGGGACGGCAGCGATTTCAACCTGAGCTGGAACTGCGGAGTGGAAGGCCCAACCCAGGACGAAACGATCGAACGGCTGCGCAATCGGCAAGTGAAGAACTTCCTCGCCCTCACGCTTCTGTCGGTGGGAGCGCCGATCCTGCTGATGGGCGACGAGGTGCGGCGCACACAGCGCGGGAACAACAATGCGTACTGCCAGGACAACGACATCAGCTGGTTCGACTGGAGCGGACTCGAGAAGCACGCGGACATCCACCGCTTCACGCGGCTTCTGCTCCTGCTGCGCTCCAGAGGCGATCTCGCGCGAGGCAGGCTGATGCTGAACCTCAATGAGATCCTGCGCCAGGCGAGGGTCGAGTGGCACGGGGTGAGGCTTGGGTGCCCGGACTGGAGCGACGAGTCGCACAGCCTTGCATTCACTGCCGGCACGTTGGATGGCCGGTTCCTCGTACACGGCATCGTCAACGCGTACTGGGAGCCGCTGACATTCGAGCTCCCGCCGCCAGCGGGGGTGCACCAGGGATGGCATCGGGGAATCGATACTTCCTTGGATCCGCCGGAAGACATCTGCGACGGCCCGGACGCGGCGCTGTTCGTCGACAAGACCTATCGAGTCGAGCCGCGCTCCATCGTGCTCCTGTTCTCGGTCAAGGCGAACGGGACCGGCCAAGGCGGGCTCTTGCCCGCATGACGAAACTCTCGAACTGCTTCGATGGAGGTCCGCATGAACGATCGTTTTGACGAGCTGCGCCTGCAATACGGTTGCGGGCCGGTGCAGTTTTCCGGCGCCGATGAGGCGCTCTAC
>DATKLO010000166.1:0-5010 GCA_035542375.1 Steroidobacteraceae bacterium
GCCGTGTGGTTGAACACCACATCGAGGATGACCTCGATTCCGGCACGATGCAGCACCTTAACCATGTCGCGGAACTCATCCAGTGCGCCCAGCCGATCCTTGCGGGAGCTGTAGGCCGCGTGCGGCGCGAAGAACGATACCGGCGCGTATCCCCAGTAGTTGACCCGGTCAGGCGGGGCGTCCTGCTCGTCGAACTGGAACACCGGCAGCAGCTCGACGGAAGTCACGCCCAACTCTTGCAGATAGCCGGCCTTGTCGGAAAGGTCGCGATAGGTGCCCCGCGTCTGCACCGGCAGGCCGGAGCTCGGGTGCCGCGTGAATCCGGCCACGTGCATCTCGTAGATGACGATCTGGTCGAAGGGCCGTCGCAACGGAGCGTCCCCCTCCCAGTCGTATCGGCCGGGATCGGCGACGACGCTCTTCATCGCGGTTGCGCAGTTGTCCCCAGGCAACGAAGCGTTCGTGCGGCTGTAGCCGTCCGGCACCGCGACCGCCTTCCCGTACGGGTCCAGCATCACCTTGCCGGGGTCGAACCGCATGCCTCGTGACGGTTCGAAGGGACCGAAGGCGCGATAGCCGTATATTTGCCCGACTTCGATGCCCGGCACGAAGACATGCCAGTAGTGGTAGGTGCGATGCCTGACCGGATCGAGAGGAATCACAGCGCTGGGCTGGGCGTCGCCGGCGTCATCGAAGAGCACCAATTCGACGCGGGTGCTGCTCTTGGAGAATACGCTGAAGTTCACCCCGTGCGCGCCGACGTCGGCGCCGAGCGGGTGGCTGAGCCCCGCTTGAGGCTGGCGGTTCATATCCAGCGTGCGCCTCAGCGCTTCAGCTCGCCGCCAACTCGCCGTGGGGACATTCGGCCTGCGCCGCGAGCGCATTTGCCAGGCGTGTCAAGGCCTCCGCAGTCGCGGCGGCGACGGCGGACGCAGTCTGCGCCTCTAGCGGAACGTCGAAGGAGGTGCGTGCGCCGTGGCTGGCGCGGTTGGACGCAGTGCACGAGAAGGTCCACTTTGCATCCAGCCGTCACGCACCCTGCTGCGGATCCAGCGCGAGGAACTCGACGATGAGCTAGGCGTCTGGGATGCGCCCGTCGCCCGCGATGAGGACGCGTGAGGTGCCGAGCTGTTGCGAGAGCGCATCGCGGAGCACGCGCGCGACCGCGTCGGGGAACGGCTCCGCGCACCCGGTGTCGCTCGAGACGATCAGCGTGTTCTTCGTGCGCCCGATCACGACGGGGTAGCTGTCCAGATAGCGGGGCACGACCACCGGCCGCAGCAGGATGCTGGACCCGGTGGTGCCGCGCCGGGCGGCCAGGATCGCCTTCGCGTCCGGTGCCGTAGGCAGAGCGGCGAGCGTCGCCCCCGAGGCGGCGCACCCTGACGTCGCCACGCAGAGCAGCCCGACTATCGCGCGCCATCCCGGCCGCACGGCTACCTCCCGCGCACCAGAACGCTCGGATCGCGGTCGACCCGTTCGGTGAAGTGGCGCACGCGGGCAGCGCTCGCTGCCAGGTCGTCGATGGCGCGTTGGATCTGGATCCCCGTCCGGCCACGCGGGTCCAGCAGGACATTGGCTCCTTCGATGGAGGTGCTGGCACTCTTGAAGGCGCCGCGCACCTCAGCCAACGTTCCCCGTGTGTCAGCTAGAGTGCTCGCTGCCTCCTTGTCCAGGTTGTCTGCCAGCTTTTCCACGGCAGCGAGCGTCCTGTGCAGATCGGCCGCCGTGCTCTGGATCGCCGTGCGCCCCGTCCCCGAGATGCTGGTCACTTCGCGGTCGATCGTGCCCAACGTCTGCCGGAACGCGACCACCGCCCGCGGCAGCTCCTCGATGGTCTGCTTGACCTCAGGGCTGTTCAAGATCCCGTCTACCGTCGTGAGCGTCTTGCGGACCGCATCCAAGGCCGATGCGATGTCCACCTCCTGGAGTTTCTGCACGAGGCCTTCCCAATCTCCCGGCACCGTCGGCACCTCCGGTGCGCTGGTCGCCTCTCCCAGGCGCGTCGCTTTTGCGCCAGGGCGAAAATCGAGCTCGACGTTGAGCATCTTTGTCACGAAGCTCTCCACCACCAGCTGCGCGGTGAGCCCGCGTTGGACCAGGCTCGGAATGAGCTGGTCGTCGGCGCGCGGGAGCTTTCCGCCGTAGAGCCTCACCGCGCCGGTGATGAGCTCCATGTTTACCTGAATGATGTAGTTGCCGGTTTCCGGGTTCACGCGTATGCCGATCGACTTGACCTCACCGACGCGCACGCCGCGGAACGTGACCGGCGCGCCGATCCGCAACCCGGCCACCGATCGGTAGAAGAAGCTCACCATCGCGAGGCGTTGCTCGGCGATCGAGCCTCTACCGAAGAAGAGCACGCCGGCGACGATTAGGGCGACTGAGCCCAGGACAAACGCCCCGATCAGGGTAGCGCTGGGTTCCTTCATGTTGCTGCCGCCTGAGTGATTGGGAGGCCCGCCGAGGCCTCCCGCTTCGGGCGATTGCCTACCATCAGCCTATGGGTTGCCTTGCCGGCCGATGTGCCACCTTCCTCGCCGCTATGAGCCTGCCGCATCTCCGCATCGATCCTTTGCGACCATCATAGCGGCCGGCTCCGCTAGGTAGAATCTCAATCTCTTGCACATACTGTTGAGGCGCGCTCAACTGTAGGCAGGAAGGCGGACATCGTCAGCGCACGAATCCAGCGGGCGCCAATGGGGCGGAGTGTGCCTCTTCTCCGCATTAGCACTACACGCACGCCTGAAGCGCTTCGCCGGCGGCGCTGGTTAGGCGGCGCGGGCGGTTGCGTCGTACATCGCGATCGGCTTCGGGTCCGTCTGGAGCTGCGGCTCACCCGGAATACGGACTATCGCCGGCTGCCAGCCGACGCGGGCGAAAGTTCTGCGCACGTCGGTCGCGTAGCTCGGGACGTACCTGAAGGAAGGATGCAGGATGCTCTTGCCAGCGGTCACGCCTTTCACTTCTCCACCTCCTCGACTGCGGGAATAGCTGGACGGCTCACTTCTGCCTCATGACACTTGAACCTAGGCGCAATGAAAGGCGGAAGCACCAGCAGAGGATCTGCAGGGCGAGCCCCAGTGTGCCGCTCTCGACGTCTGGATTGCTACGTACCCCGCCATAATCCTAGACTTGCGGTAGCGCTACGCCCGGCCGCGTGACGTCGATTAGTTCGGCGCGCACCTGACGCATCGTGGCGGGGGAGGCGCAGCCGGTGTGGGACGCGGAATCCGCTCATCCGTAACATCCGGATATCAGCTATACGTGCTACCCGGCCGCGGCTTCATTCAGCGCAGTTTGACCTCCATCGTGTACCCGGAGAGCTTAAGGTCCGCGCCGCTGGTCTGCTCGCGGATGTGGATCACCACGCCGCTGTGGTTCTGCATGACTCCGGTCGATGCACCCTCGACCAACGTCGCGCCCGCGGCCACCCCGCCGTAGCTGCCAGCGAAGTCTTCCGGCTTGCTCAGGTGGTACACCTCGCCCGTAGCAACGATCTTCGTGCCGCCCACGTCAAGCACATCAAGTCCGGACACGCTGAATGGATAGTCGCCGCCTCGGTAGTGCAGCGTGCCTTTCCCCCATTCATATCCGACTCCCGCGGCAATGGAGGTCGCGGACAGATCGAACGTGGCATCCGGCGCTTTATCTGCGGCGTGAACGAAGCTAAAGCAGGACAAGGCAACTGCCAGCGCGATCTTTGATGCTGTAACCCGGTTCATGGTATGAGTTCCTCTGAAGTAAACAGTGATTGCAAGGATGCTTGGAGATGCGAGCAGCGCCTGCCCGAAGCACTGGCTGCTTATCGACATGCGATAACTCTCGCATACCGGCAGGATCAATATACGGATGAAGCACCGACTTGAGAACGCCCGCCGCCCGCATGCGCTGCTGACCCGAATTCATCAATGCATCTGCCTGCAGAGGTGGCGTGGCTGTCGGCACAACCGCGCGATGCAAGGCCGCAAGCCGGTCCGCGATCGATGCCACACGCTCATCGGCTCGCGCTCTCTTCGTCTGCGGACGTACATTTCGCCGACCCTTCGGCACGGCTGGGCCCGGCTCCGACCTACCAACGTATGGCTCGCCCCGACCGGTCCTCTGCCTTGCTTGCCTTCGCCATACCAAGGTACACCCGCTCGCGACCAGGGTCCTTCCAGTCGATGCGCTGGTAGCCGAATCACGCTGCCAGCGATCAATAGCTATTCTCGCGTCGTGGGCGTAGCGTTGACCCAACGTTGAACGTAGTCGACTCAGGATCGGGCCGGTCAAGCGGCAGGGGAACAGGCAATGCCTTTCGTAGCAATCGTGGATGACGACCAATCAGGGCGCGACGCGGTAATGGGACTGCTCGACACCGCCGGCGTCTCGACCGCGACATTGGCGTCCGCAGAGAGCCTGCCGCAGTCAGGTCACCTCCCCAGTGTTGCGTTGTCACACACCTGTGCATGCCGCGGATGGGTGGCCTCGAGCTGTGCGAACGGCTGCTCGCTTCCCAGCGTCCGATCCCTGCCATTCTGCTCACCGGCTGCGCCGAGGAGCGGATGCACGAGCGGGCGCACGAGGCCGGGGTCGCGGGTTATCTCGTCAAGCGGTTCCGGTCCAGCGAGCTGCTGGCGTGCATTCGATCGACCATGCAGCAAAGGCACCCGGGGCGCGCACCCACACGGGACGACGCACCTGCCATAGAGGAGAATTGAGGAATGCGCCGGAGCGACCTTGCCGACTTGACCGCGTTTGTGGCCGTTGCGGAAAAGCTTAACTTCCGCGCGGCGTCCGAGCTGCTGGGCGTCACGCCGTCCGCGCTCAGCCACACCATCCGGCAGATGGAGGAGCGTCTCGGCGTTCGCTTGCTGCAACGGACCACGCGCAGCGTCTCCCTCACTGACGCGGGCATGCAGCTGCTCCAGCGGCTGCGGCCGGCGATGGACCAGATCTCCGGCGCACTGGAGGATCTGGACGACAAGCGCCAGCGCCCTTCCGGCCGCCTGCGCATCTATGCCACCG
>DATKLO010000167.1:0-16750 GCA_035542375.1 Steroidobacteraceae bacterium
TCTCGTAGGCGATCGCGGTGGCACCGGACTTCATCAGCCCCTGCGCCTGCACCGGGTCGGCTGCGAGATGCAGATAGGTGAAGAGCACCTGCCCCGGATGCAGCATGACGCACTCGGCCGGCTGCGGTTCCTTGACCTTGACCACGAGCTCCGCGCGCGCGAAGACATCGGCCGCGTTGTCCGCAATCGAGGCCCCGGCCGCCCGGTACTGGGCGTCATCCACGCCGATGCCCGTGCCGGCACCGGTCTCGATCAGCACCTCGTGACCTGCCGCGACCAGCTCTCGCACGCCTGCCGGGACGAGGCCGACACGGTACTCATGGACTTTGATTTCTTTTGGAACACCGATGCGCATGGAGAACTCCTGGGCGGGGTGGGTGCCGGGATGGGGATATCCGCGCACTGTAAGCGTGCAACCCCGAAAGCTCCTTGCGAAATCGGCACTGATATCCGTAAGTGTGACAGAATCTGTTGCCTTGGAGGCATTTCAAGCAGGATTCTGCGGCCTATGGACCTGGATCGCTATGATCGCGCCATCCTGAGCCTGCTTCAGCAGGACGCACGGATCACCAACAGCGCGCTGGCCGAGAAGGTCAGCCTGTCCGAATCGGCCTGCCTGCGACGCGTGCGCGCGCTGGAAGAGTCAGGGTTGATCGAGGGCTACACGGCGCTCATCGACCAGCAGAAGGCGGGTTACCCGGTCAACGTATTCGTCAGCATTACGCTCGATCGGCAGAGCCAGTCCGGACTGGAGGCCTTCGAGAATGCCGTGCGCAAGGTGCCCGAAGTCATGGAGTGTTACCTCATGACCGGCGAGCACGACTACCTGCTGCGGCTCGTGGTCGCGGATCTGGCCGACTTCGAGCGCATCCACAACCAGCACCTGACCCGGCTGCCGAGCGTGGCGAGCGTGCAGTCCAGCTTCGCGATGCGCACGGTGACGCGCGCTCGCGAGCTGCCACTGCGATAGTGGGTCCGGGGGGATCGCCGGCGGCAGCTGGGCGCTACGCCAGCTTCAACAGACGGATCGCATTGTCCCTGAGGATCTTCGGCCGCACTTCCGGTCTGATGGACAGCTGCGCGAAATCCGCGAGCCAGCGGTCGGGGGTGATGACCGGATAGTCCGAGCCGAACAGGATCCGGTCCTTCAGCAGCGTGTTGGAGTAGTGCACGAGGTTGGGCGGGAAGTACTTCGGTGACCAGCCCGACAGATCGATGTACACGTTGGGCTTGTGGGTCGCCACCGCGAGCGCCTCGTCCTGCCACGGGAACGAGGGATGCGCCATGATGATGGGCATGTCGGGAAAATCCACAGCCACATCGTCCAGAAACATCGGATTGGAGTACTTCAGGCGCACTCCCAGTCCGCTGCGCGCACCGGCACCGGCGCCCGTCTGTCCCGTGTGGAACAGAGCCGGCAAACCCGCCTCGGCAATGGCCTCGTACAGCACGTAGGCCTTGCGATCGTTCGGGTAGAAGCCCTGCATGGACGGATGGAACTTGAATCCGCGCACGCCGTAGTCGGCGATCAGCCGGCGCGCCTCGCGCGCGCCCATCTTGCCCTTGGCCGGGTCGATGCTCGCGAACGGGATCAGCACA
Organism: Steroidobacteraceae bacterium; assembly: GCA_035542375.1. Taxonomy (GTDB): domain Bacteria; phylum Pseudomonadota; class Gammaproteobacteria; order Steroidobacterales; family Steroidobacteraceae; genus 13-2-20CM-66-19. The sequence continues at coordinate 1,600 of DATKLO010000167.1, forward strand.
TCGGCGTGCTCGGCCGCCATCTCCGCCACTTCCTCGTTGGCGATGCGCCAGGTGCCCATCTCCGCCTCGCAGTCCACCGGGAAGATCACCGCGGCGATCTTGCGCTCGCGATAGTACTGCGCCACTTCGGGAATGGTCGGTGGCGCGGCGGACTTGAAGTACTTGGCCATCACCTCATCGAAGATGATCGAACACGGATCGCGCGGCGCGCGCGTGGAGATGTTGGCGTGCGTGTGCACATCGATCGCGACGAGCTCGCTGACCTTGAGCCGGGACTGGTACTTGGACATGAAGAGTCGTTCCGCTGCCTGAGTTGGTGAGTGTGGACGGGTGGTGTGGTTCGCGTGCGTGTGAATAGGTCGTGCGGGCGGTGCGAGCGTATCGTGGTGCGGTTGTGCCGGCGGCGTGTGCTCAACGCGGTGGGGTCGGGTCAGTGGGCACGGAGCTGCCGGACAGCGCATCGGCCAGCTCCCGCCACGAGAACGGCGCCTGCCCGTCAAAGGTCAGCCCCCTCGCCTGCATCGCATCGATGAGCGCGTCCTGACACTGTGCCGTGGCGCCGGCCATGGTCGGCTGGATTGCGATGTCCTGCAGTGTCCGCGCAACCTCGCGCATCTCCGCGGCGCGTCGGCGGCCGTGCTCGGCGACGCGGCTGATCAGGTAATCGGGCAGCCTTTCGGTCCATCCCATGTGAGGGAAAGTCTCCCGCAACGACTCGAGCACCTCGCGTTCAGCGCCGAAGCGTCGTGCCGCCATCATGCTCTCCAGCGCGAGCGACTCGAGACCCTTGATGACGACGCTGCGACACATCTTCACCGCGGAGGCGACACCAATGCGATCGGCGATTGCCCGCGTGTTCATGCCGAGAGCGTTGAGCGGCTCAACCAGACTGGCCGCGCGCTTGCCGCCCAGCAGCATTGGCACCTTCAGCCGCTGCGGCGGAACGGGGGCCATGACCGCCGCCTCCACGTAGTCCGCGCCCGAAGGCTCGACGAGTTGCGCGTTGGCGAGCTTCTTCGCCGGCGACACCGAGTTGATATCCAACAGGATCTGACCCGCGCGCAGGCACTTCGCCGCGCCGGCGGCGACCTCAGCCGAGGAACTCGCAGTGACGGCCGAGATCACGATCTGCGCTCCGCTTGCGGCCTGCGCCAGTCCGTCAGCTACCCGGACTCCTGCCTTGCGTGCCCGCTCGATCACACGAGCGCGTGATGCCGGCCCATCGAGCAGAATGTCGTAGGTGATCACCTCGCGCCCGGCGCGCACGAGATCCTCGCCCAGGATGGAGCCGGCCTCGCCGAATCCGATCAGCGCGAAGCGCCGCAGCTCGCCGGTCATGAGTGCGGTGCCTGCTTCAGCCATTGACGCATCGCATGGGTGACCGCCTGCGGACGCTCGATGGGGGCCATGTGCCCGCAATCGGGGATCACGGTGAGGCTGCCGCGTTTGAGCATGACGTTCATGTCCTGATGACGCGTGGGCGGCGCCCAGCTGTCCTCGCGGCCGCACAGCACCAGGGCCGGACAGCTTACGGTCGCCAACACCGCGCGGGCATCCGGCCGGGTCAGCAGTGCGTGGATCTGCATCGCAAAGAAGTCAGGTGTCTGGCGCGCAAACATGTCGAGAATGACGTCCAGCAGCGCCTGATCGGAAAGTCGCGCCGGATGCACCATTCCCTGCACCCACACGCGCGCCATCTCGCGCATCCCGGCGCGCCGTGCCGTTTCGAGCAGCGCGTGGCGCCCCTGCCTTTCGCGCTCGCCGGCTTCGCCGGGTGCCAGCGCTTCGTAACCCGTGTCGAGCAGTCCCAGACCGATCAACCGGTCGGGAACCCGACGAGCCACTTCCAGCGCAATCCGGCCGCCCATGGAGTGCCCCGCGATGGCGAAGCGGGGCGGCGCCTGGGCGATTATCGAATCAGCCAGTGCGCCGAGACTGTCACTGGGACCGTTGAGAACAACGCGCGGCTCCGCCACGTCCGACAAAGCCTGTACCTGTGCGCTCCATACGACTTCATCGCACAGCAGTCCAGGTATCAGCAGCAGGGTCGTCTTCACGCCGCGATGGTGATGTTTCGCCGCGCGATCCGTCAACAACTACCTCGCTGGCGACCTCGCGACTGCGCTCCCGGAAAACCAGTGCTGCAAGCCCCCTCCCCTAACGATTGCCCGAACCGGCCGGTGCACCCGGAGCACCCGTACCCGAGGCATCCGCGCCGGAAGCACCCGCGCCGTGCGCCACATCCGCAGCGCCCGAGTGCGCTGCGCCAGCGGGACCGCAGCCGTGGAAGCGACGGTGGAATTCCGCGCGTTCATCACGGCTCATGTGTCTCCAGCGCCGGAACCCCTCGCGGAAGCGGCCCCGTTCTTCGGGTGACATCCGCTCCCAGTGCGCATGCCAGCGGCGATGCCGCCACCCCGGCCCGCCCCGCCCGCGCAGTCCTCCGAACAGGATCCGGCTCAACACCAACAGCCCGGCCGCCTGCCAGTAGCCCAGCACGGGTCCGTGGAACAGGGATGGAATCAGCGCATTCCACAGGCTCATAACGACGAAGGCGAGTCCGGCCAGGAAGGCCAGTGCCAGCACGGCGAACCCCACGCCCTTGAAAATCCAGCGACCTCTCACGACACTCTCCTCGATCCTGTATGGATCATTCGTTCAGATCCCGTGCGGATCATGCGTCTCGATCCTGCTCGGATCATTCGTCGAACCACTCCTCGTACGTGTCCTGCAATCTCTTGCGCAGTGCCCGCACGGCGTAATGTTTCCGCGACAACAGCGTGTTGATGCCGACGCCCCAGCGCGACTCCAGCTCCCTGAAACTGAGGCCTTCCAGCTCGTGAGCTATGAATACTTCACGCTGCTCGCGCGGCAACTCATCCAGTGCTTCCTCAACCTGTTCGAGCAGCAGCTGACGCATCAGCTCGCCCTCCGGACCGGAATCACCTGATGGCAGCAGCTCCTCGAGCAATACGGGCTCGTCCGGATCCTCCTGGGACGCAACCGGATGTACAGGCTCACCGCGCGTGGTGCGGCGCCGGAAGCGATCGATGATGCGATTGCGCGCCACTCTGAGCAGCCACGCGCCGGCCTGCTCGATCGGTTGCATCAGCCGGTGTGCGGCGACCAGTTCGTAGAGGACTTCCTGGACGATGTCCTCGGCTTCCGCGGCATCAGTCACACGGCGGCGAATGAAGCTGCGAAGCCGCCCGCCCTCCCGGAGCACCGTTGCGGAGATCTTGCGGTCCTGCTCGGAGGTCATCGAGAGGTCTGTGAGCGCCACGTCCATCTACCCCTGTAGACGGACGGCGGGGACAGATATTGTGGCGCGATCCCGCGGACTTCGGGCGGGCTCATCCCGCGGACTTCGGGAGGGCTCATCCCGCGGAGCTGCGGTGGGCTCATCCCGAGGATTTGCGGCCGGCAACTCCCGTCACCAGTGCCGCGGGCATATCCCGCGGGACGGGTTACCGCGTGGCGACAGCCACGGCCGCCCCGGCCATGGCTATTCCTGTGCTCCGCCGCATCCACTGCACGGTCTTCGGGCTGGCGAAGCAGCGCCGGGCCCGCGCCGCGCCAAACGCATAACCACCCAGCACCAGGGGCAGGATCACCACGATGACGCTGACGATCTCGAAGTAGCCGGTCGCGGTGAGCTGACGAAGCTCGACCACCGTCGGGAGCACGGCGAGGAAAAAGATCATGGTTTTTGGGTTGCCGAGAGTCAGCGCCAGTGAACCCAGGAAGAGTTGCAACGAGCGCTCCGGAGCCGCAGGCGCACCGGCCTCGTACGGGGTGGCAGGAGAGCGCCAGAGTTTCCAGGCCAGATACAGCAGATACAGTGCACCAGCGTACTTCACCCCCAGGAATAGGGTGTAGGCGCTCTGCGCCAGCATCGCCAGGCCGGTGGCGGCCAGCGTGAACCAGACCAGGTCGCCAACGAGGAATCCGCCGATGAAGGCCGGCGCGCCGCGCAGACCATGACCGAGTGAACGCGCGATGACCGCGGCCACGCCGGGGCCCGGGGTGGCCACCGCCAGCAAGTAGGCGAGCGTGAAAACGGAAACACCGTACACCGACATGCCGAAGACCTTTCAGTGCAGAAGCCCAACCCGGACTTGGAGCACCACACGCCGACCGGGCGTCACCTGTAGTTCAGGGCAGGCCCCTGGACAGCCAGCGTCCCGGAGCGTCCCGCCACCGTGCCCGCAAGCATCTCACAACGCGGCAGGCGCGACACGTCAAGGGCCGCGGCGCAGGTGGCCAGGTCAGCAAGCTCCGCGCCCTGCCCCCGCCAGCCGCGCAACAGCCGCTCGAAGGCTTCCAGAAAAAGGCCGCCTTCGAGCTCCGCGTGCAGTGTATAGACCTGATCCTTGCACGAAGGCCCCGCAGTCAGCCTCAACAGGTGATCGACGGGGTCCTCGCCATTCAGGTCTTCCCGCCCGACCAGCTCATCGAGTGTGGGAAGTGTCGTGGGCAGCTGGGGCACTCCGAAGGCGGCGCCCGCGACCACGGGAACGAAGGGTTCCGTGCCACGCCCGTCGGAAGCGTAGCTGAATCCCAACTCCTGCTCGAGCCTGGGCACGTACCGGTTGACCTGCCATCCCGCTGCACCGTGCACGGTCGGTCCACGGCCGAAGATATCCGTGAACTGGTCACGCGCCAGAACCAACTCACGACGAGTCCAGTCTTCCGGTGCGGTGGCCACACCGTCCTGCCACTTCACGTGATCGTAGGTGTGGACTCCAACTTCGAAACCGCGGCTCGCTATGTCGCGCAGGATGCCACCGCGACGCCGGCCAATGTGCGGCCCGGGCAGCAGCGTCCCGTACAGCAGGGTCTTCAGGCCATAGTGTTTGAGTACCGAGGTACGTTTGACCTTCCCCATGAATCCACGCCGAAAGGCACGACGAACCGCGCGCCCGGTGTGGTCAGGGCCGAGGCTGAAGAGAAACGTGGCCCGGACTCCCAGTCGTTCGAACAGCGCGGCCAGACGCGGTACCCCCTCGAGCGTGCCGCGATCGGTGTCGACGTCGATTTTCAGCGCGATGCGGGTCAAGCGGCTCTCGCTGCAGTCGGACCTGTCAGAGCAACACCGGCTGCCGCTGCAACTCGGCGGCCAGAGCGGCCAGATCCATGGGGCCGGCAGCATCAGCCGCCGCCAGGATCTGCAGCGCCGTGCCGTCACCGCATTCGGCGTAACAGCGGCCGGCCTCGCCGATGAGGCGCGCCCGGGCCGCCGTACCTGACGGCCGGGCGACGACTCGCGTCCGATGGATTGACCACCGAGTCCCACGAACATCCGCGAAGGCGCCCGGAAACGGCGGAGCGACGGCGCGCACGAGGTTGTGAATGGCAAGCGCTCCCTGCCGCCAGTCTATGCGCCCGTCCTCGGGGGTTCGTCGGCCGAAGTACTCCCCTGGCAGGAGGGTCTGCGGCCTGCGTGGCGCGGTTCCGGCAATCAACCCGGGAAGGGATCGGGCGAGAATCGTTTCGGCCGCGACGGTCACCTTGTTGAAGACTTCGCGTGCGTCATCATCCTGGAGTATCGGCACCGCGAGCTGGTCGACGATGTCCCCGGCATCGGCGCGCTCGACCATGTAGTGCAGAGTCGCACCGGTCTCGCGCTCGCCACGCAGGATCGCCCAGTTCACCGGCGCGCGGCCCCGATACCGGGGTAGCAGCGAGCCGTGCATGTTCAACGCTCCGCGTCTCGCCGAGCGCAGCAGTCCGGGACCGAGTAGCGAGCGGTAATAGAACGAAAAGATGAAGTCCGGGCGGAGTGCGGCCAAGTCTTTCTGAAGGTCCGGGCTGCTCGCATCGGCGGGGATCGCGGTACGGATACCGTAGTCGGCCGCGGTGGCCGCTACACTGCCGAACCATTGCTTCTCGCGTGGATCATCCGCAACTGTGACGACAAGCGGGATCGAGACTCCACCGGAGATCAGAGCCTTGAGGCAGCGTACGCCGACGTCGTGATAGGCGAATACAACCGCGCTCGCGGTGGTCACTCACGCATCTCCGCCGGCTCGGCGCGTCTCTCAGGTGCGGTGGCATTGCGTTCCAGCAAGGCAGCCACGGTATACCGCGGCCGCTGGCGCACCTGCTCGTAAATCCGCCCCACGTACTCACCCACGACACCGACTCCCATGAGCAGCACGCCGATCAGGAAGAATGCGATCCCGAACAGGGTGAACACGCCTTCCGCTTCTGATCCATGCACGATGCGGCGGATCGCCAACGCCAGCACGCCGATCAGCGACAGGAGCGAGATCGCGATGCCGGCCATCGAAAAGAACTGCAACGGCATGACCGAGAAGCCGGTCATGAGGTCGAAATTCAGGCGGATCAGCCGGTACAGGGAATACTTCGATTTGCCCACCGAGCGCTCGGCGTGCGCCACCTCGATCTCCACCGGGTTGCGCGCGAATGTGTAGCCGAGTGCCGGGACGAACGTACTGACTTCCACGCAACTGTTGATCGCGTTCACGATGGCACGATCGTAGCCACGCAGCATGCATCCCTGGTCGGTGATCCGGATCTGCGTGGTCCCTTCCCGGAACCGGTTCATGAGGCGCGAAGCGGCCTTGCGCCAGATCGCATCGTGCCGGTTGCGGCGGACGGTGCCGACATAATCGGCGCCCGCATCCATCGAAGCCACGATTGCGGCGATCTCCTCTGGTGGATTCTGCAGGTCGGCATCGATCGTCACGACGTAGTCGCCACGACACTGGGCGAAGCCGGCCATGATCGCCATGTGCTGACCGACGTTGCGCGCCAATACGACCACCCGCGTCGTATCCGGCCTCCTGGCGAATTGCTCGCGTAACAGAGCCACCGATCGGTCGGCGCTGCCATCGTCTACGAAGACGACTTCGTAGGCGCGTCCAAGCTGGTCAAGCACCGGATACAGCCGATCGAACAGCTGCTGCAGGCCGCCTTCCTCGTTGTAGATCGGCACCACGACCGAGACCCTTGCAGGAGCGCTCACGAGCGGGACCTCTTGATGATGTCGTTCACGGCCTCGACGACACGATCCACGTCACCGGCCTCCATGGCCGGGAACAGTGGCAGCGTCACGGTCTCGCGCCCGATACGTTCCGCGTTCGGGAACTGACCCTGGCGATAACCGAGCGCCCTGTAAGCGGTGAAGAGGTGAATGGCCGGATAGTGGATACCCACGCCGATGCCGCGATCACTCATGGCCTCGATGAACTGTTGACGCGACAGCTTGATGCGATCAAGAGGAAGCAGCGGCGCGAAAATGTGCCAGCTGTGTCCGGCATCACCCCGCTCCGGCAACCTGACCGGCGAGTCGCCACCCCAATGAGTGAAGTAACGCGCCACGAGCTCGCGGCGGCGCGCGTTGAATTCCTCGAGGTGGGCCAGCTGACCCAGGCCGACCCGCGCGGCGACATCCGACAGGTTCGCCTTGCCGCCGGCGAACAGCGTGTCCACGCCGGTCGCCGTCCTGTGCTGCCCATGCCAGCGATGCAGCTCCAGCGCTTTGACCTCTTCGGCGCTGCCGCCGCTGACCGCTCCGCCCTCGATGGTGGTGATGTTCTTGTTCGGATGGAAGCTGAAGCACACCAGGTCGCCGAAGCTGCCGATGCGCCGGCCGCCAAAGGAGGAACCGATCGCATGGGCCGCGTCCTCCACGACCCGAAGCCGGTGCCGGCCCGCGATCGCGTACAGCCGGTCCATGTCCACCGGCAGGCCCGCGAAGTGCACCGGCATGATGGCGCGGGTGCGTGGCGTGATGGCCGCCTCGACCTGATCCAGGTCGAGATTGCGCGAATCCAGGTGCACGTCCACGAACACGGGCCGTGCACCTGTGCGCAGGATCACGTTGGCCGTGGCGACGAAACTCATGGCCGGTGTGATCACCTCGTCGCCGGCTCCGATGCCACAGGCCAGCAACGCCATCTCCAGGCTCGCCGTGGCCGAAGTCTGGGTACGCACCGGCCGGCCGCCCAGGTAGCGCGACAGCGCGGCTTCGAACTCAGCCACTTTCGGCCCGCTCGCCAGCCACCCTGAGCGCAGCACTTCAGCCACGCCCTCGATGGTCTCCGCGTCGATCGTGGGACGGGTGAACGGCAGCTTCTTCAATCCTTTCGACCTCTTCAGGAGAAACCTTTCGACCTCTTCAGGAGCGCGCCACCAGCACGACGCCGGCGACGATGACACCGATGCCAACAACGCGCTGTGCCGTCGGCACTTCACCGAGCAGCCACCAGGCCAGCCCGATGTTGATGACATACCCCATCGACAACAAGGGATAGGCCTGGCTGACCGGAACGCGCGACAGTCCGACCAGCCAGACGACCACGCTCAGGCCGTAGGCGGCGAGCGCCATCCACAGCGAAGGCACGCTCAGCAGCCCGAGCGCACGATTCCAGGTGCCTGCGTCCGCGGTCACCAGCGGGCCGGTAACCCGGGTGGCCGCCTTCAGGCCGAGCTGCGCCAGGGCATTGAGCAGCACGCCGCACATGAGCACTCCGAAGTCGCTGAGTCTCATGGCCGGCTGACCGCCACAGTGTTGCCATCGGTGCCGATAATACGACCGGTGAGGCCCCGCTCGCGCCAGGCTGGCAGCGCGCGCGGATCGAGGAACGCCACCGCGTCGGCGGCGGTATTCCAGCGAGCAAGGAACTGCTCACCGGTCAGACCCTTCTGCGGCTCCTCGCGCAACCCGAATTCCAGCTCGCCCCGGAAATCCACGGGCGTGAGTGTCCGCTTCAGGTACGGCGACAGCGTCTCGCGATATTGACCGATGGTGAACAATTGAGTTTCCGGATGGATGAGCGATTGTATCGGCAACAGCAGCTGGCGCGCGGACCGTCCCGGCAACTCGGCGAATGCGCAAAGCGCACCCTGCCACGCGAGTGCCGAGCAAGCCACGGCAATCCATACGGGTCGAAGGGATCCCCCGGGCGCATAACGCCATGCCGCAATCGCGCCCGCCACGCCAGCCGCTGCGCCTGCGAGGATCCACGGCAGAACTGCCGGCGGAAGTGTCCCGTGGCGGCGCGTAGCGTAGACGATGAACGCGACTGACAGGACCAGCATCAGCACACCCGCAAGGGCCGCCGCGTGACGCACGAAGTGCGCCCGTCGCGCGGCGCAGATCCCAACCAGGCTTGCGAGCGCCGGCATCATCGGCAGGATGTAGGGCGCCAGCTTGGAACCGGACAGTGAAAAGAACACCAAGGTTATGGACGCGAATATCAGCAAGAATTTGAGTGGCTTGAAGCCACTACTTAATCCACTGTCGAGCCAGCCGTTGCGAACCGCGGGCGGCAGCATGGGCAGCCAGGGCAAGGCTCCGACCAACAGGATGACCAGGAAGTACCACCAGGGCTCGGTCCGTTGGTGCACCGTCGTCAGGAAGCGGGCGAAGTGCTCATGCACGAAGAAGAACTGCGCGAAGGAGGGGTTGCGCGCACTCACGAGCAGGAACCAAGGCGCGCTCACCAGGAGAAACAACGGCAGTCCCCACAGGGCGTGCAGGCGGCGCCAGGGGCGCGCATCCCGCTCGAGCACGCTGTAGGCCACCAGTGAGCCTCCAGCCAGCACACCGACCACGATGCCCTTGGTGAGAACGGCGAATGCGGCCCCCACCCAGGCGATCAGCATCCACCTGCGCTCCGCCTCGGATCCTGGCACCGCACTCTGTGCGAGTGTGAACGCATAAACGGTGCCGGCCATCCAGAAGGCAAATCCGGCATCCAGCAGATTCAGATGCCCGATGATTTCGAAATAGGGGCTGACGCCCAGGGCGAGCACCGCAGCCGCGCCGGCCTCCCTGCCCTGCAGGCGCGCCGTCCAGCCAAACACCAGCGGCAGGCACAGGAATCCCAGTCCAACGGACCACAGGCGCGCCGTCCACTCGCGTATGCCGAACAGGGAGTACGTCGCGGCCGTGGCCCAGTACTGCAGCGGGGGCTTCTCGAAGTATTTGAGTCCGTTCAGGCGGGGAGTGACCCAGTCGCCCTGGGCGAGCATCTCCCGGGGGATCTCCGCGTAGCGCCCCTCGTCAGGATCCAGAAGCGGACGCCAGGGCGCGGTGCCCAGCCAGACTGCCCCCAGCACCAGCCACAGGAGCAAGCCGGAGCGGCGCGGCTCGCGCAGCCCCTGCCCGTCTGCCATCGTCATGAGAAACCGGCGGCGTCGGCTTCAGATACTGGCCGCGCGCGCGCCGAAGCCTTCCTGATTGACGTAGAACTCGATGGTACGGCGGATCGCCGTGTCCAGATCGGTCGTGGGCTCCCACTTCAGATCGCGCCTGGCGGCCTCGATGGCCGGCACCCGTACCTGGATGTCCTGGTAGTACTTGCCGTAGTACTCGCCCGCCGACACGTCGACGATTTCAGTGGCCTTCGCATTCGCACGCAACACGGGAAATTCCTGTGCGATGCGGATGGTGCGCTCGGCCAGATCGCGGATCGAGACGCAGTTGTCGGGATTGCCGATGTTGAAGATGCGGCGTGACGCGCAGCCGTCCCTGTTCTCGAGAATGGTGAGCAGCGCCTCCACCGCATCGTCGATGAACGTAAAGGAGCGCTTCTGCCGTCCGCCGTCCACGAGCTTGATGGGGCGCTTGTACAGGACATTGGAGAGGAACTGGGTGAACACGCGCGAGCTGCCCTCCTTGGGCTCCTCGACGTTATCCAGGTTCGGGCCGATGAAGTTGAATGGCCGGAACAGCGTGTAGTCGAGGTTGTCGCGCACGCCGTACGCGTAGATGACCCGGTCCAGGAGCTGCTTTGAGGCTGCGTAGATCCAGCGCTGCTTGTTGACCGGGCCATAGACGAGCGGGCTGGTCTCTTCATCCAGCACGCTGTCCTCGGACATGCCGTAGATTTCGGAAGTGGACGGGAAAATGAGCCGCTTGTTGTACTTGACGCAGTGACGCACGACGGCGAGGTTCGCCTCGAAGTCCAGTTCGAACACGCGCAACGGGTGTGTCACGTACTGGGCGGGGTTGGCGATGGCCACCAGCGGCACCACGACATCGCACTTCTTGACGTGGTACTCCACCCACTCCTTGTTGATCGTGATGTCGCCTTCGACGAAGTGGAACCGGTCCGTGGCAGGCAGGTTGCCGAGCTTGTTGTCGGCCAGATCGATTCCGTACACCTCCCACGTCCGCGTCCGCAGGATCGCGTTGGTCAGCGCGCTGCCGATGAAGCCATTCGCGCCCAGAATCATGATTTTGAGTGACATTGCCGTCCTTACCGCGCCCGCCTGCGGGGCGCGCAGCTTACCACGGCGGGCCTGCCCCTGCCGATTCAGCTCCCGGGCGCAAGTCCCGCCGGCAGCGGCAGCCCGACGTAGTTCTCGGCCAGCGTGCCGGCCGCGGCGGCGGAGCTTGTCAGGTACTCCAGCTCGGCGAGCTGGCGGCGGCGGTCGAACGGCGAGTCGTCGGCGAAGCGATGCAGCAATGTGGTCATCCACCAGGAGAAGCGCTGCACCTTCCAGACTCGATTCAGACAGGTCGGCGAGTACGCGGCCAGCGGCGCCTCGGCGGCGGCTCCGCGGGAGCGGTAGTGAGCGGCGAGCGACTGCGCCAGGATCTGGACATCGGCGAGCGCGAGATTCATCCCCTTGGCACCGGTCGGCGGCACGATGTGCGCGGCATCTCCCGCCAGGAACAACCGGCCGAAACGCATCGGCTCGGCGACGAAGCTGCGCATCGGCGTGACACCCTTCTGCACGATGGGACCGTGCCCCGGATCGCAGCCGAGACGCCCGCGCAGCTCGGACCAGATACGCTCATCGGGCCAATCCTCCACCCGCGTCTCCGGGTCGCATTGCAGGTACAGGCGGCTCACGCTCGGTGAGCGCATGCTCAACAGCGCGAACCCCTCGGGCGAGTGGGCATAGATCAACTCCCCGGAGGCGGGCGGAACCTGCGCGAGAACGCCCAGCCACGCGAACGGGTAGACGCGCTCGAAGAGCCGGATCCGGCTTGCAGGAATGCTGGCGCGGCAGATGCCGTGGAAACCGTCACAGCCGGCGATGAAGTCACATTCGAGCACGCGCTGCTCGCCGCCCATGCGGTAGCTCACCCGCGGCCGTTCGGTGTCGATGCCGTGCACCGCCACCTGGTCCACTTCGAAGTGCAGGGGTTGTTGGCCCGACTGGCGCAGCGCCACGAGGTCGCGCACGACCTCCTGCTGTCCGTAGATCATGACGGCCCGGCCCGTCAGCTCGGCGAAGTCGATCCGGTGACGCTGACCCTCGAAGTGCAACCAGATCCCCCGGTGCAGCAATCCTTCACGCCGCATGCGTTCGCCGGCTCCCGCCGCCTCGAGGATATCGACGCTCTGATGCTCCAGCACACCGGCCCGCACCCGGTTCTCGATGTACTCGCGGCTGCGGGCTTCGAGCACGACGCTGTCGATGCCCATCTGCTCCAGCAGGCGTGCCAACAGTAACCCGGCCGGGCCGGCCCCGATGATCGCAACCTGGATACGCATGCGGAGTAGACTGTACGCGCCGCCCGCGGCACACCATGGACACAAGCGCGATCCGCTTGGACTTTTGCGATGCGTGAGCCCGACCCCATCCCCCGATTCTTCCTGTACGGCGAGCCGCCCCGGGATGCGGATGAGGGCTTCCTGCACGTCGAGACCATCGCCGACCGGAGCAGGATCAACGACTGGGTCATCCGGCCCCATGCCCATCGCGATCTGCATCAGCTGCTGGTGATTTTCAACGGTGGCGGGACGATGCGCGCCGAAGCGCAGGAGTTCCGGTTTCAGGCGCCCGCCCTGCTGCTCGTGCCGGCGGGAGTCGTTCACGGCTTCAGGTTCGACACGGATACGCAGGGCTACGTGGTCACGCTGGCCGAAACGTTGCTGCGCGATCTGGCGCGCGCAGAACGCAGCTTCCGGTCGCTGTTCGGGATGGCGAACCATGCGGGGCTCGAGGCTGATCCGGTGCCCGCGAGGGAACTGGCGGACATCCTGCCGAAGTTGAGACGCGAGCTCGTCTGGAGTGCTCCGGCCAGTGCCGTGGCGGCCACGGCGCGGCTGACCACTGTGTTGGTCATCGCCTTGCGCGCCTTGCATCAGCCTCCCGGCCCCGCCTCACCCGCCGGCGGCCTGCGTGCTGCGCTCGTGGCCCGCCTGCGCGAAAAGATCGAAACCCACCTGCGGGAGGGATGGTCGGTGGCGCAGTACGCGGCGGCGCTGAACATCACCCCCGCGCGGCTGCGCGCCGCCTGTGTGGACGTGGCGGGCAAGTCGCCGGTGCGTATCGTCGAGGATCGGCTGCTGCTGGAGGCGCGCCGCAACCTCCTGTACACCAACATGACGGTGGCGCAGATCGCCTGGCACCTGGGATTTGCCGATCCGGCGTACTTCTCCCGCTGGTTCTCCCGGCACGCGCAGGAATCGCCCGCCGCTTATCGCCGGCGCATGGCCCGACACTGACGCATGGCCTGAGACCGGCTTCAGCCCGTGGGACGCTTGAGTCCGCTCTCCTGCAGGATGGCCGGGATGTGCGCCTCCCAGCCGAGCGCCATCACATGCACGCCCGAGCACAGCTGGCGGATCTCGCTGATGGTCCGCGCGGCAATGCCGATGCCGGTCTGGATTTCGCGGTCGGTGCCCGCGACCGACTGCATCTGCTGCAACAGCGGGTCGGGCACACGGATACCCGGCACGTTGGCGTTGAGCCAGGCGCCCATCTTCGCGGACTTGAGCGGAATGATGCCGGCGAGGATGGCGACGCCGTCGGGCTTCACCGCGTTCATGAAGCGCTCCAGGGTCTCACGCTCGTACACCGCCTGGGTCTGCAGGAACTGCGCGCCCGCATCGATCTTGCGCCGGGTGTTGGTCACCTCACCCTCGAGGTCGCGGGCGCCCGGATTGGCGGTGGCGCCCAGGAACAGCCGCGGGGCGCCCCGCAACGGATTGCCCATCATGTCGCGGCCCTGGGCGAGCTCGTGCCCCGCGCGCAGCATCTGGTTGGAATTCAGGTCGAACACCGGCTTGGCCTCGGGATGATCGCCGTTCGCGGGCGGATCGCCCGCCATGAACACGAAGTTGCGCACACCGAGAACGGCCCCACCGAGCATGTCGGCCTGGATGGCGATGCGGTTGCGGTCGCGGGCCGTGATCTGCACGATGGGCTCGATTCCACGCTCGAGCAGCAGCCGGGCCACGGCCAGGGGAGCGATGGCCATGCGCGCCCGCGGTGACTCGGTCAGGTTGAACGCATCGACGCATCCCCGCAGCGAGTCCGCCTTGGCGAAGATATCCGCCAGATCGGTGCCCTTGGGCGGGGTCAATTCGGTGGTGACGACGAACTCGCGGGCGCTGATCTGGTCTGCCAGAGTGGTCATGCGTGTACTTTCGGCCGGACGGGGCAGCCGGTAGCCTAGAGCAAGCGCGCAATTTTGCAAAAAAGGAAGCCGTGGTGATGCGCTCGATGTTCGCCCGGGATGCGCTCTTCAGCATCAGCGCCCTGATTCTGAGTGCGATTGTCGTCCAGTTCGTCTATGCCACGGTGATCCGACCCAGGGCAGAGGCGATACTCGCGCTGCCCGCGCCACCGCCGACAGGCGAGCCGGGGGCGCAGTCCGCGCCCGGCAACCCGGGTCAGCCGTCAGTTTCCGCACGACCTGTGCGCAACCTGCGCTCGGTCTTCGTCATCCTGAAGGACTACGAGCAGGAGACAGCGCTCATCCTTGCCTGCTGGGCGCTCGCCCTGATCGCTCATCAGGCGCGGGCGGTGACCCGCAACCGCCGCCTGCTCACCCAGGATTATGTGGATGTCGGCGAGGGCCGCGTCGTGCTTCCGGAGGATGCCCGCGCCTATGCGCGACCGCTGGAGAGCCTGCCCAGGGAAGAACAGGACATGCTCCTGCCGCGCGCCCTGCTCGTGGCGCTGAACAGATTCGGGGCGACGCGCAGCGTGCAGGACTCGGCGGAGGCCGTGCGCGGCGAGTGCGAGAACGAACTGGATCGCCTGGATGCCCAGCTCTCCATGGTGCGATTCACCGCCTGGGCCATCCCTGCGGTGGGCTTCGTGGGTACGGTGCGGGGAATCGGCCGCGCCCTGCAGGAAGCACAGGGCGCCCTGCACGGCGACATCTCGGGAGTCACGCTCGGACTGGGCGTGACCTTCAATGCGACGCTCA
>DATKLO010000168.1:0-9149 GCA_035542375.1 Steroidobacteraceae bacterium
GCTGCGTGCTGCCGGAGGGTTTCTCGGCCGGATTCGACGCGCCACGGGGCGGCAGGCGTTTCCACTGCAGAGGAGACCACCGAGAATGAAAACCCTGCTGGTAGTGTTGTGCGCCTCGATACTTGCGGGGTGCGCCGGCACGCGCGAGGCTCCTGTTGCGCGCGCTGGATCGACTTGTGCCGAACGATGCAGCCTGCCCTACTCCGCTTGCAACTGCAGGTAAGCGGAATTTCCGGCCCGTACTGGGCGCGAACCTGAACTCGACTGCGCCTTGACGTCGCACGAAGAGGCCGAGCGCTCCATCGGCAGCACCGGCCCTTGCAGCGGCTCGGCCGGGAGTAAGGGGCAGCGGTAGTTTGCGACCAACCGGCGATAGCACGGTGGCGGCGTGGGTTGCGCATCCGGGTTTCGGGCTAGCGCTTGCCGATGTGATGGGCAGAGCAGGCTCGTCCAACCGGCTTGGCGCGGTCTTACCGGCTCACGGCAGAGGCTCGAAGCCGCGTGGCGGGAACCTTGATCATCAAATTGTCGCGCCCCACCGCTTGCCACAATCGCCTGCCTTCCGTCAGTGTGGCTGCGGCGTCGTGCGCGAGCAGGGGTGACACCTCCAGGCTGACGTATCCGTCGCGCGTCGACGTGCGCTCGTACACCGGCTGCAGCACGTCGGCAGCGTCCTGGATGTCGCGGATCGCCAGTTGCTCGTACAGCGTCTTCGCGTCCGTCATCCGCGCCGCCGGCGCCTCTAGGATGTCCCTGTAATCCGAGCTGCCGCGGACCGCATTTTCGAAGATGGCGGGGTTGGAGGTCATACCTCGCAGCCCGTCCGCGTCGATCATGCGGCGCAGCTCTGCGCTGCGGATCAGGCTGTGCTTAATGTAGCCTAGCCAGACGGACTGGCCGAACACCTGCAGCGCGCGGAGCCGGTTCTCGAGCGCGGTCACTTTGGCGAGTCGGCGCAGGTGGCGTTCTTCGCCGCTGAAGTGCGCATTCAAGAATGCATGAATCAATTCGCGCGCAAGCTCACTGCCGACGACGCGACCGCCGAGCACCAGCACGTGCATGTCGTCATGCTCCACACCTTGGTGCGCCGAGTAGGTGTCGTGGCACAGTCCGGCGCGAATGCCGGCAATCCGGTTGGCGGCCACCGACGCTCCGACGCCGCTGCCGCAGAGGATGATGCCGCGCTCAGCCTTGTGCTCACGCAGCGCGTCGCCGACGGCTGCGGCGTAGTCGGCATAGTCCACCGGGTCCTGGCTATAAGTGCCCACGTCGAGCAACTCGTGATGCTCCGCCGACAAGAAGCCTTTCACCGCTTCCTTCAGCTCGAATCCTGCATGATCTGAGCCGATCGCAACTCTCATCTGTCACCTCGTTGTCTCGATCTGCTGTCTGGCCGCCGCCACGATGTTCTCGGGGAGGAATCCGAATTTCTTCTGCAACTCCTTCAGCGGCGCCGACGCGCCGAACGTGTCGAGGCCGATGCTGTGGCCGCTGCTTCCGACGTAGCGCGCCCAGCCCAGAGTGGATGCCTCCTCGACCGACACGCGCGCGGTGACCGATCGCGGCAGCACATGTTCGCGATACTCCGCGTGCTCGCGGCAGTAGCGCTCGAAAATCTCCCAGGACGGCATGCTGACCACGCGGGCCCGGATGCCTTCCGCCTCGAGCTGCTCGTAGGCGTCCAAGCAAAGCGAGACCTCGCTGCCTGTGGCCAGCAATAGCACCTGGGGCTTGCCGTCAACGGCGTCCGCGAGGACGTAGGCCCCGCGCTGCACGCCTTCCGCGGACGCATACCTGCTGCGGTCGATGATGGGCAGAGCCTGGCGCGTGAGAATGAGCGCCACCGGATCGTGACGCGATTGCATGACGAAGCGCCAGGCTTGAACCGCCTCGTTGGCATCCGCCGGGCGCAGGACGATCAGCCCTGGGATCGCCCGCAGGGACGCGAGCTGCTCGACGGGTTGGTGCGTCGGTCCGTCCTCTCCCACCCCGATCGAATCGTGCGTGAACACATGGACCACGGGAAGCTCCATCAGCGCGCTCAAGCGGATCGCCGGACGCGCGTAGTCGCTGAAGATCAGGAACCCGGAACCGAATGGGCGGACTTTCGACAGGGACAGGCCGTTGAGGACCGCGCCCATCGCATGCTCGCGGATGCCGAAGTGCAGGTTACGGCCTGCGCGATGCTCCGCATCGAAATCGCCCGCACCTTCGAACGTCAGGCGCGTCTTGCACGAGGGCCCTAGATCCGCCGAGCCGCCGATCATCCACGGCACGTTCTTGGCGATGGCATTGAGCGTCTGTCCCGATGCGTCGCGAGTGGCCAGCCCTTTGCTCTCGAGGGCAAACGCGGGCAGCTGCCTGTCCCAGCCCTCGGGCAGTTCGCGCCGCAGCAAGCGCCGCAGCTCCTCGGCGAGGTCGGGATACTGCCGTTTGTAGGCTTCGAACTTCGTGCACCAGGCATCGCGCAGGGCCTGTCCACGCGCCCCGACTCCTGCTTGGAAGTGCTCGCGCACGGCCTGCGGGACCACGAACTGCGCGTCCTCCGGCCAGTCATAGCTGCGCTTGGCGAGCCTGATCTCGTCCTTTCCCAGCGGCTCTCCGTGAGCGGCGCTGGTATCCTGCTTGTTGGGCGCCCCGTAGGCGATGTGGCTGTCGACGATGATCAGTGTGGGGCGGTCAGTCGTGTTCCTGAATGTGTTGAACGCGCGCGCCAGAATCTCCAGATCGTTGGCGTCGCCCACCCGGGTGACGTTCCAGCCGTAGCCGATGAAGCGTGTGGCGGTGTCGTCGCTGTACGCAAGCGCCGTGTTGCCTTCGATCGTGATGTGGTTGTTGTCGTATATCCAGCACAGGTTGGAGAGCTTGAGGTGCCCCGCCAAGGAAGCCGCCTCGCCCGAGATGCCTTCCATCATGCACCCGTCGCCGCACAGGGCGTACACGTCGTAGTCGAACAGCTCGAAGCCCGGGCGATTGAAATGGCTCGCCAGCCACTGCCGGCCGATAGCCATGCCGACGCTCGTCGCAACGCCCTGGCCGAGCGGCCCGGTGGTGGTCTCGACGCCGGACGTCCAGCGATATTCCGGATGGCCGGGGCACTTGCTGCCGAGCTGGCGAAAGCGCTTGATGTCCTCGAGCGTCACGGACGGCTGTCCCAGCGTTTCGTACTTGTCGTCGACGGCCTTCACGCCCGTGAGGTGGAGCATCGCGTAGAGCAGCATGGACGCGTGGCCCACTGAGAGTACGAAGCGGTCGCGGTTGGGCCAGATAGGGTCGGCCGGATCGAAGCGCAGGACACGCTGCCACAGGCAGTAGACCACGGGTGCTAAGGCCATGGGCGTACCGGGGTGGCCCGAGTTGGCCTGCTGCACGGCGTCCATGGCCAGAGTGCGGATGGTGTTGATGCAGAGCTTGTCGATAGCGTCAGTCACGGCCTGGAAACTCCTTCACATGGTCAGGACGGTCGACGATGCCAGTCGGCCGGTTGCCTGGGTCAGCTCGCGCAGCTGCTGCCAGCACGCATCGGTCAGAACTTCGTCGCCGCAGCGCCAGCGCCATTGGCCCTCCGCGCATCCCGGCACGTTCATGCGTGCCTTCGATCCCAGCGCGAGGAGATCCTGCAGCGGCGCGATCGCCAGAGCAGACGCCGAGGACCAAGCGAGCCGGATTAGCTCCCACGTCGCCTCGCCTGGGTCGCTGGGCTGGCGCTGCAGCGTTTTCCACAGATTGCGGCGCTCGTGCTCCGGCAACGCCTCGTACCATCCGCGCGTCGTGTCGTTGTCGTGGGTGCCGGTGTAGACCACGCTGTTGTGCGCGAAGTGCTGCGGCAGGTGGGGATTGTCGGGGTCGCCGTTGAATGCGAATTGCAGCACCCGCATGCCCGGCAGTTGAAACTGGTCGCGCAGCGCCGTCACCGCTGGGGTGATGACGCCGAGGTCTTCGGCCAGGAGCGGAAGCCGGCCAAGCGCCCGCCGCACCTTGTCGAAGAAGTCGGCGCCGGGACCGGCGACCCACTGGCCGCTGGCTGGCGTCGACGCGCCGGCTGGGATGTGCCAGGCGGCTTCGAAGCCGCGAAAGTGATCGATGCGAACGGCGTCGAGGTATTCCAGCGGGGCCTGCAGGCGGTCGATCCACCAGCGATAGCCGGTCTTGCGCAGCGCCTCCCAGTCGTAGATCGGATTGCCCCAGAGCTGGCCGTCCGCGCTGAAATAATCCGGAGGAACGCCGGCGACCACCCGAGGGTGCAGCCGCTCGTCCAACAGAAACAGCTCCGGGTTCGCCCACAGGTCGGCCGAGTCCGGCGAGACGAAGATGGGAAGATCGCCCAGGACGCGGATCCCACGCCGATTCGCGTAGTCCTTCAGCATCGCCCAATGACGCAGGAGCATGAACTGGCCGAAGCGGAAGCGGTCGATGGGCTCGGCCAGCTCCCGCCTCGCTTTCTCGAGCGCCTTGGGTTCGCGGCGTGCGAGATCCTCGGGCCACTCGTAAAAGGGCGCCCCCTGGTATCTCACCCGCAGCGCCATGAACAGGGCGGGCTCCGCGAGCCGCGCTGCTTTCTCTTCGCAGAACTGCTCGAACGCCTGGTGCAATTCGCCGTTCGCGCCGTTGCGGAACTTCTGCCATGCGTGGTGCAGCAGGCGTTCCTTGAACCGGCTCACGCTTTCGAAGTCCACCGATTCAGAGGGGAAGTGGCGACCTTCCCAATCCCGCGCATGGAGCAAGCCGTCTTCCTGCAGCTGGTCCGGGCTCAGCACGAGCAGGTTGCCCGCGAACGACGACAGCGACTGATACGGGGAATGCCCGCAACCTGTCGGACCCAGCGGCAGCACCTGCCACCAGCCTTGACCCGCGTCAGCGAGGCGATCCACCCACGCATAGGCGGCTGGTCCCACGTCGCCCACTCCATACGGCGAGGGCAGGGAGGTCACGTGCAGCAGGACGCCGGAAGCGCGGTAGCTGGCCGGAAAGGGCGTACTGAATCTGGCCTGCTCGCGACCCGCTTGCTCGGTGTCGCCTCCTGGCATGAGAGTCATTTCCGCTCGAAGGGGGAGGGGCGTCGCGGCACGCCAATCGGGAAGCGCGGCATTGTCGAGACTGCTTCCGCCGCTGTCACTTGACGGTGTTGCTCAAAGACTGGATCGCCTCGCGCAGGATGCGAGCGCTGCGGCGCAGTCCTTCCCGCTCGCCCGCGTCCAACGGGAGCGGAATCGTCGCCAGCGCGCCTGCACCGCCGACCAGATGGGGCAGCGACAGCGTGACGCCGTCGCAGTCCGGCACGTGTTTGATCTGCGTGCAGATGGTCAGAATCGCCCGCTGGTCATGCAGCACCACGTCGGCGATGCGTGCCACGGCGCCGCCGATGCCGTAATTGGTCGCACCTTTGCCCGCGATGATGTGATACGCGGCACGCCGCACCTGCTCGTCGATCTGCTGCCGTTCCTCGCCGCTCAATGGCGTGCCTTGCACGTGCGCGAACTCCTCCATGCTCAGGCCGGCTATGGTGGTCTGCGACCATGCAAGCACTTCCGAGTCGCCGTGCTCGCCTACCACGTACCCATGGATATGCTGGGGGTCAACGTCGAAATGGCGGCCCACGAGCGCGCGAAATCGTGCCGTGTCCAGTGTGGTGCCCGAGCCGATGACGCGCGTGGCCGGAACGCCGAACTCCGCTGCGAACCGCGCGGCCAGATGCGTCATGATATCGACGGGATTGGTGACGATCAGCAGAACCGCTTCAGGCGCCTGGCACAGTACTGAGGGTACCATCTGGCGAAACACGTCGGCATTGCGCTGGAGCAGCTGCAGACGTGTCTCGCCTGGTTTCTGAGCGATACCGCCCGACAGCACCACCAGCCGTGCCCCGGCGAGGTCCGGGTATTCTCCCGCGCGCACCTGGAGCGGATGAGCGAAGGGAACGGCATGATAGATGTCATTGGCCTCGGCCTGCGCACGGGTTCGATTGAGATCCACCAGCACGATCTCCCGACCCACCCCGCTCATCACCAGGGCGAAAGCCGAAGTCGAGCCGACCATTCCGCAGCCCACTATTCCGATCTTCATGTGAAGACCTCCTGCTGCGTCAGGCGCTTCCGGCGCTATTCCCTAATGCACTTTGAGCCTTGGCGCGGTGCTCGCGATCCTCGGTCGCGCGCTCCCCGCCATACGCGGCCACCATGCTAGCCACTTTGGTCCCCGCGAATTCCTCCAGCTTGCGCGTGTCGGCATCGAACTTGCGGATGCCTTCGCCCAGCTTCTCGCTGGCCATCGCGTCCGCGTTGTGCAGCCAGCGGAAGGTCTTCTCGTCCAGATGGATCTGCGTCTCGTCACACGAACGTGCGGTCTCGACGTCCAAGCATTGCTTCATCTCGCCCTGCGTGCTTTCCATCTGCTGGAGAAGGTCGGGGCTGATGGTCAGCAGATCACATCCGGCCAGGCGGACAATCTGCTCCACTTTGCGGAAGCTCGCCCCCATCACCTGGGTGGCGTAGCCGAATTTCTTGAAGTAGTTGTAGATTCGAGTTACGGAACCTACGCCGGGGTCCTGCTCTGGAGGGATGTCCGCCCCGCCGCCCTCCTTGCGATACCAGTCGTAGATACGACCGACAAAAGGTGAGATCAAAGTCACGTTCGCCTCTGCGCAGGCCACGGCTTGCGCGAAGCTGAACAGGAGCGTCAGGTTGCAGTGGATTCCCTCACGCTCAAGTTGCGCCGCGGCGCGGATCCCCTCCCAGGTGCTGGCGACCTTGATGAGGACACGTTCGCGTGCAATCCCGGCGTCCTCGTAGAGGGCAATTAGCCGATGCGCCTTGCGAATGGTGCCCTCGGTGTCGAAGCTGAGCGCGGCGTCGACCTCGGTGGATACGCGGCCGGGGACGATCCTGAGGATCTCGGAGCCGAAGTTGACCATCAGCTTGTCCATGCCCGCCTCCTGGCGGGCTGCGCGTCCGCCGGGGGACCGCATCGCATACTGGATCGCGTCTTCTAGAAGGCCCACATACTCGGGTTTGCGGGCCGCTTGATAGATGAGCGACGGGTTGGTCGTCGCATCCTGGGGCTTGTACCGCTTGATGGAGTCGATGTCGCCGGTGTCCGCCACGACCGTGGTGTAGCGTTTCAAGGATTCAAGAAGATTCATGGAGCACCTCGGCGAGCGGGTAGAACGTTGAATTTCGGGTAGCTTCCCTTTCCCCAAACGGGGGAGGGGCAGCGTGAGGAGTACCAGGTAACAGGCTTGCACAGTCCGCTAGCAAGGCCAGACCCAGTTGATGATTTCCTCGCGGTCCGTGCCGTGCGTGCGCGCATAGTTCAGTTGGTCGATGATCGCGTCCTTCATCTCCTCTTTAAGATGCGCGGCGTGCGACGAAAGACCAGGCACCCGGTCGATGACGTCGATCACCAGATCGTAGCGGTCGATCTGGTTGAGGATCGCGAGCTCGAGCGGGGTGTTGATGTTGCCCTTCTCCTTGTAGCCGCGAACATGAAGGTTCTCGTGGTTGGTGAACCGGTAGGCGAGCTTGTGGATGAGCCAGGGGTAGCCGTGGAAGTTGAAGATCACCGGCTTGTTGGTGGTGAACAGGCTGTCGAACTCGCTTTCCGCCAGGCCGTGCGGATGCTCGGATGCCGGCTGCATCTTAAACAGATCGACCACATTGACGAAGCGCACCTTCAGGAACGGCAGCCGCTCGCGCAGGATGGCCACTGCCGCCAGCGCTTCCACAGTGGGCACGTCCCCGCAGGAGGCCATTACCACGTCCGGCTCGACGCCTTCGTCGTTGCTGGCGCGGCGCCAGATGCCGATACCCTTCGTACAATGCACGATGGCCTCGTCGATGGTGCTGAACTGCAGGTGCTTCTGCTTGTCGGCGACGATCACGTTGATGCAATCGGTCGAGCGCAGGCAACGATCGGCGATCGCCAGCAGGCAGTTGGCGTCGGGCGGAAGGTAGATGCGCGTGACCGTCGGGCTCTTATTGGTCACCAAGTCGATGAAGCCCGGGTCCTGGTGCGAGAAGCCGTTGTGGTCCTGCCGCCACACGGTCGAGGACAGCAGGATGTTCTGCGACGCCACCGGGGCGCGCCAGGGGACGTGGTTCTTGCAGATGTCGAGCCACTTCGCGTGCTGGTTGAACATCGAGTCCACCACGTGCGCGAAGGCCTCGTAGGTGTGGAAGAAGCCGTGCCGGCCGGACAGCAGATAACCCTCGAGCCAGCCGATCAAGGTGTGCTCGGAGAGCATCTCCATCACACGGCCGTCGCGCGAGAGCTCGCCGCCGTCGGCGTCCTCGGGCAGCATCTCGCCCATCCACACCTTCTTGGAGGCTTCGTACACCGCCTGCAGGCGG
This sequence comes from Steroidobacteraceae bacterium, assembly GCA_035542375.1. GTDB lineage: Bacteria > Pseudomonadota > Gammaproteobacteria > Steroidobacterales > Steroidobacteraceae > 13-2-20CM-66-19. The sequence continues at coordinate 8,346 of DATKLO010000168.1, forward strand.
TTCGACGCGGTCTCGTCGGGTCCGAACACGCGGAAGTGGCCCATGTTGGCGTGCATGACGTCGCGCAGGAACTCGCCCAGCGGCCTGGTGTTCTCGTGACGGATGGTGCCGCCGGCCGGCACGCTGACCGCGTACTGCCGGAAGTCGGGCAGCTTCAGGTCCTTGCGCAGGACGCCGCCATTGGCGTGCGGGTTGGCGCTCATGCGCCGCGGACCGCTGGGTGCGAGCTCGCGCAGCTCCTCTATCAGGCGACCGCTGGCGTCGAAGAGCTCCTGCGGCTTGTAGCTCAGCAGCCAGCGCTCGAGCAGCTTCAAGCTTTCGGGGTTTTCGCGCACGTCGGAGATGGGCACCTGGTGCGAGCGCCACGAGCCTTCGGCCTTGTGGCCCTTGATCTCCTTCGGGCCCGTCCAGCCCTTGGGCGTGCGCAAAACGATCATCGGCCAGCGCGGGCGCTCGACGCTGCCGCCGCTGCGCGCCCTGCGCTGGATGGCGCGGATGCTGGCGACCGCCTCTTCCAGCCTGGCTGCCATCTTCTGGTGCATCTCCGCCGGCTCGGAGCCTTCGACGAAACACGGCGTGTAACCATAGCCGGCGAACAGCGCCTGAAGCTCCTCGCGGCTGATGCGTGCCAGGACGGTGGGATTGGCGATCTTGTAGCCGTTGAGGTTCAGGATCGGCAACACGGCGCCGTCGCGCGCGGGGTTGAGGAACTTGTTTGAATGCCAGGCGGTGGCCAGCGGCCCGGTTTCCGCCTCGCCGTCGCCCACCACGCAGGCCACGATCAGCTCGGGGTTGTCCAGCGCT
>DATKLO010000169.1:0-16273 GCA_035542375.1 Steroidobacteraceae bacterium
AGGTCGAGGCTGAGACCGCCTGCCCCGTTGGCGCCAGGACTTCCGCTGCCGTCGGCGTCACGGTCGGCGCGCGGCTTAGCGTGGTCATCGTCCAGCTTGCCCACGCGCTCCAATCGATGCCATCGTAGGCGCGGACGTACACTGTCTCGACGGCCGGGGTCTTGCCCGCTACCCACGACACGCCGGCAAGATCACCGGCAGCAACAGGGATCGCAGCGTTCGCGGGCTGCGGCGCGCCGGACGCGCTGAAATAGCCACCGCTTGCCCCGCCATCCCAGAACTCGTATTTCTGAATGGTGTCCCCGTCGGGATCGCTCACGGAGAACAGCGTGGACGCGGCGACCGAGACGTCATGCACCAGATTCACGTTTGCATTCGCTGGCGTTGCCACCGACGGATGCTTGGTCTCGAGGAACGCGCTCCGGGAGGTATAGAAGTCGATCGCCTCGTTGGCGTCTGCCGTGGTGTACGGACTGATCACCAACTCCCAGGGCAGATTCCCGCCATAGTGCGGTGACGAAAACACAAGAGACTGGAACTGCGCGAACGAGAACGTCCCATTCGCCAACACAAACGTCTCGATTCGATTCGCCTGCTGCAGCCAGTCGAGCAGGATGAACGCTTGCCTGGTAGTAAGATCCCCGGCGACTAGATGCCGGCCGTCTATCGTGGCGAAGTACGTGTTTGGGCCACCGAGCCCGGTTGCAACGAGGACGTCGGCCGCAGAGTCGCCTCCGTCGGCTATTAGAGCGTCCGATTGATTGGCGATGACGTACTTATCGTTGCCCGTACCGCCGATAAACAACGGGTCGCCGGGGGTGGCGGCCTCGCTTGGGACGCCTGTGGTCGCATAGAACGTGTCATCGCCGGACCGGCCGAAGTACACGGTGTTCTCAGCGGCCTGGAAGAGGTCATTGCCGACCGTGCCGATGACTTCAGTCGGCCATCGCAGAAGCGGCATATAGCCCCCCTTATCAGGATTTCCCCTTAACTGTAGTGCTCCGCCCGAGCTCCACCCGTATCACACGCTCCCGCGCGGCTCAAGGCGGAATGTCGGATCATCAGGGCCGAGTCTCTCTCAATCCAGCGCCCCCCACCGTCGCTGCTTCTCGGAGCTGGCTCTATTTCGACCAAACTCCCGATCCCGACTCTACTCCGCCCCCCGGGTCGTGCCTATGTGGCGTTCGATATGTTGTGAGTGCCGCTGCCCGCGATTGTGATCGCCGATCGCTCGCACGGGGTAACTTACCAAGCGTAGTCCCGCTGACTTTGACGTCGCCGCGGGACTGTGACCCGGCGCCCTTGCTCCTCTGGCTGATTTGAGGTCTAATGCGTGTTCAAGTGTTGAACGCACATGCCGTTATTCTGAGTCGTGCTGACTGACGAGTTCCGCTACCGGATCCTGAAACGGCTGGAGGCAAACCCAGAGCTGAGCCAGCGCGAGCTGGCGCGCGAGCTCGGGGTGAGCGTTGGCAAGGTGAACTACGGTCTGCGGGCGCTAGTGGATCTGGGGCTGATCAAGATCAACAATTTCGTGAGCAGCCGTAATAAAGGTGCCTACGTGTACGTGCTGACCGCGCGTGGCATCAGAGCGAAGGCAAGTACGGCAGTGCGCTACTTCCGACAGAAGCTCGCTGAGCATGAGGTCCTGCAGGCGGAGTTGGAAGAGCTCCGTAGGGAAGTGCGGGATCTGGGCCGTCACAAGAAGCGGGGCGCCGATGAGTAGTTGGCCTCCAGCGCCGCTGCCATGACTGCGAATGAAGCACGCTGGCCGCGCTGAAGAGCGGCCGGCTACAGAGATGGGTGCGACCCAGCGCTGTTGCAGGATCGCTGGGCCTTCACCGAGCGCGGCTAGTCGATCGTGCTCAAGGCGATCATCTGCACAATGGCGATGTCTGACCTGCTGCCCGACGCCGGCCTCCGACGTCGGCGGACAACAGCAGCACGTCCGGTCCGTCGCCCAACACCACTCGAAACCGGGTGAGCGACCTGGGTAAATGTCGTCGGACCAAATGCTAGACGAGCTTGAGTCGGAGTCGATCGAGATCATGCGAGAGGCGGTGGCGACAGCCTCCAAGCCGGTCATGATGTACTCGATCGGCAAGGACTCGTCGGTAATGCTGCGCCTCGCGCAGAAGGCCTTCTGGCCTGCGCCGTTGCCGTTCCCCCTTTTGCATATCGATACGACCTGGAAGTTTCGGGAGATGATTGCTTTCCGCGACCGGACCGCGGCCGCGATCGGTGCGCAACTGCTGGTGCACACGAACCGAGAGGCACTGGCGGAAGGGATCGATCCGTTTGTTCACGGCTCCGAGCGTTACACGGATCTGATGAAGACGGTTGCCCTCAAGCAGGCGCTGGACAAGTACGGCTTCGACGTCGCATTCGGCGGGGCGCGCCGGGACGAGGAGAAGTCACGGGCGAAGGAACGCGTCTTCTCCTTCCGAGCACCGGGGCATCGCTGGGACCCAAAGGCGCAGCGTCCGGAGCTGTGGAATCTGTACAACACGCGCACCAATCCGGGCGAGACGATAAGGGTCTTCCCGCTTTCCAACTGGACCGAGCTGGACGTCTGGAGATACATCGAGCAGGAAGATATTCCAGTCGTTCCACTGTACTTTGCCAAGCGGCGCCCGGTAGTCCGACGCAACGGACAGTGGATCATGGTGGACGACGATAGGATGCCGCTCGCCCCAGGAGAGACGCCGCAGATGCGGTGGGTACGCTTCCGCACGCTGGGCTGCTACCCGCTGACCGCCGCGGTGGAGAGCTCGGCGCAGACGCTGGCGCAGGTCATCACGGAAACGGCAGGCACCAGGACTTCCGAGCGGCAGGGACGCTTGATCGATCATGACGGGGCAGCATCGATGGAGCGCAAGAAGCAGGAAGGATACTTCTGATGAACGCCCCGCTGCGCTTCATCACCTGCGGCAGCGTGGACGACGGCAAGTCGACGCTGGTGGGAAGGCTGCTCTACCAGTCGAACCAGGTCTTCGACGACCAGCTCGCGGCCCTGCAGGCGGACTCGGTGCGCTTTGGAACCCAGGGCGCAGAACTGGACCTGGCGCTGCTCGTCGACGGATTGCACGCCGAACGCGAGCAGGGGATCACCATCGATGTCGCGTACCGCTATTTTTCGACGCCAAAGCGGCGCTTCATCGTCGCCGATACGCCCGGCCACGAACAGTACACGCGCAACATGGCGACCGGCGCTTCGACCGCCGACCTGGCCGTCATCCTGGTGGACGCCCGAAAGGGCGTGCTGACCCAGACTTGCCGCCACAGCCGGATCGTGGCCATGCTCGGCGTGAAGCAGCTCGTGCTCGCGGTGAACAAGATGGACCTGGTAGGCTGGCGCCAAGCGGTGTTCGAGGGCATCGTGCGCGACTACGAGCGCTTCTCCGCGGAGCTCGGCTTCGAAACCGTGCAGCCCGTTCCGCTGTCGGCGCTCGAGGGCGACAACGTCATCGCCGGCCGGAGCGATCGCACGCCGTGGTATGCCGGCCCGGGTCTGCTCGAGCACCTGGAAGCCGTTCCTGTCTCGCCTCCGAACTACGCCGGGCCGTTCCGCATGCCGGTGCAGTGGGTGAACCGGCCGAACCCCGAGTTCCGGGGGTTCTGCGGGCGGGTGTGCAAGGGTGCGGTGAGCGTCGGCGATCGGGTACGCATCTCCCCCGGAGGGATCGAAACGCGCGTCAAAGGGGTGATCGTCTTCGGGGGAGAGGTTCCCAGGGCTCGGGCGGGCGACTCGATCACGCTGACGCTGCAGGACGAGGTCGACGTCGGGCGCGGTGACGTGATCGCAGCGGCGCACGCGCCCGTGCCCATCACCGATCAGTTCGAAGCGCGCGTGATCTGGATGTCGGACAAGCCGCTGCTGGCCGGACGGCCCTACCTGCTCAAGCTCCACACCAAGCAGGTCGGCGCCGCCGCGACCGAGATCAAGTACCGGCTGGATATCGCCACCGGCCTGCATCTGGCAGCCAAGCGCCTGGATCTCAACGAGATCGGGGTAGTCAACATCGGTACCGATCGCCCCGTCCCGTTCGAGACCTACGCTGACGACCGCCGGCTGGGCGCGTTCATCATGATCGACCGGGTCAACAACGAAACGGTCGGAGCGGGGATGATCGACTTCGCGCTGCGCAGGGCCGCCAACATACACTGGCAGGCGCTGTCCGTCGACAAGCAGGCGCGCTCGGCCCTGAAGCTGCAGCAGCCTTGCTGCGTGTGGCTGACCGGCCTATCCGGGGCAGGCAAGTCGACCATCGCGGACCTGCTCGAGAGGAAGCTGCATGCGCTCGGGCGCCACACCTTCGTGCTCGACGGAGACAATGTGCGGCACGGGTTGAATCGCGATCTCGGGTTTACCGAGGCCGACCGGGTGGAGAACATCCGGCGCGTCGCGGAGGTGGCCAAGCTGATGGTGGACGCCGGGCTGATCGTCATCGTCTCGTTCATCTCTCCGTACCGCTCGGAGCGGGCGCTCGCGCGGTCGCTGTTCGCGCCGGGCGAGTTCTACGAGATCTTCGTCGACACGCCGATCGCCGAATGCGAGCGGCGTGATCCGAAGGGGCTCTACGCGAAGGCCCGCCGCGGCGAGATCAAGAACTTCACCGGATTTGACAGCGCATACGAAGTGCCCGAGGCCCCCGACCTCACCCTGGATACGATGGCGGAAGGCCCTGCCGACTGCGCCGAGCGCGTGCTCCGGGAGCTGGCGCTATGAGCGTGGACCTGATGCTCGGTGTGGCCGGACTCATGACGGGGTTCCTGGTCGGCACTACCGGGGTTGGTGGTGGCGCCTTGCTGACACCGCTGCTGCTGCTGATCTTCGGTGTGGCGCCTGCCACGGCCGTCGGAACGGACCTGTGGTTCGCGGCCACTACGAAGCTGGCGGCCACGCGCGTTCACCACTCGGCTCGCCTCGTCGATTGGCAAGTCGTGCGGCGCTTGTGGCTGGGTCGCCTGCCCGCGTGCGCGCTGCTGGTGATGCTGATGAAGGCTGGATTCGCTTCGCTCCAGGTGGATTTCCTCAGGGGTGCCATCGCCGCCGCCGTACTGCTGACCGCGGCGGGGCTGATCTTCCAGAAACGCCTGCATGCTCTGGGCGAGCGCCTGCGGTTGACGAACGCCAGCCGGTTCAAAGCGGTCCAAATGCCGCTTACGGTCGTCGCCGGTGCGTTGCTCGGCTTGATCGTGACGCTTACCTCCATCGGCGCGGGTGCGCTGGGCGCAGTCGTCATGACCTACCTGTACCCGCTGCGCTTGACTCCTGCGCGGCTGGTGGCCACGGATATCGTGCATGCGATTCCGCTGGCGATCTTCGCGGGGATCGGACATCTGCTGATCGGTCACGTCGATTTCGGGCTGCTCGGCTGGCTGCTGCTCGGCTCGGTCCCGGGAGCGCTGCTGGGTGCGACCCTCTCGGCGCGGCTGCCACAGCCTGTCGTGCGCGGTCTCCTGTCCGGGGTGCTGGTCGCCGTAGGTGCGCGGCTGTGGTGGCCGGCGTAGCAATGAGAGTTCGGCCGCATCCCCCACGTCGGAAGCCCCTTCACTCGCGTCGGGGCGTGGAGCGCAGTACCAGACCGTAGGGCGTCTATATATGGAATATCGTCATATCCGCAAGCGCGTGATGGTAACGGGTGGCGCCGGGTTCCTCGGTTCGCATCTGTGCGAGCAGTTGCTGAGCCGGGGCTACGACGTGCTGTGCGTGGACAACTTCTTCACAGGGACCAAGGACAACATCGTGCACCTGCTGTCCAATCCGCACTTCGAGTTGTTGCGCCACGACATCACATTTCAGCTGTACGTGGAGGTCGACGAGATCTACAACCTCGCCTGCCCGGCCTCGCCGGTCCACTACCAGTTCGACCCAGTCCAGACCACCAAGACCAGCGTGCACGGCGCGATCAACATGCTCGGCCTGGCCAAACGGCTCAAGGCCAAGATATTGCAGGCCTCCACCAGCGAAGTGTACGGAGATCCCCAGGTCCACCCGCAGACCGAGAGCTACTGGGGCAACGTCAACCCCATCGGCCCGCGGTCTTGCTACGACGAGGGGAAGCGCTGCGCGGAGACGCTGTTCTTCGACTATTACCGGCAGCATGGCCTTCGCATCAAAGTCGCACGGATATTCAATACCTACGGACCGAGGATGCATCCGTACGACGGCCGGGTAGTCTCCAACTTCATCGTCCAGGCATTGCAGAACCAGCCGATCACGGTGTACGGGGAGGGGCGGCAGACGCGATCGTTCTGCTATGTGGATGATCTGATCCGGGCACTGATTGGTCTGATGGAGTCGCCCGACGACGTAACCGGGCCGGTTAATCTGGGGAACCCGAGCGAGTGCACGGTGCTTGACCTCGCACGCCGGGTCATCGAGCTTACGCAGTCGACGTCGCAGATCGTGTTTACGCCGCTGCCACAGGACGATCCCGTCCAGCGACAGCCCGACATCGGCCTGGCCAAGCAGGTCCTCGACTGGCAGCCGACCACCGACCTGGAGAGCGGCCTGCGCCAGACCATCCGGTATTTCCGAGCGCTAATCGGCGCGCAGGGTGCGCTGCGCGCCAGCGCCACGCCAGCGTCATCGGACAAATGACCGTGGGCCCCGAAGCAGCACTCGCATCGTGTCGCTGGACCTCAAAACGCCGCTGATCATCGAGCCGCAGCGGCCGATCGGCCACTACTGGCGCGACCTTCTCCAGTACCGTGAGCTGTTCTATTTCCTTGCCTGGCGCGACGTGCTGGTGCGCTACAAGCAGACCGCCATCGGGGTCGCCTGGGTGGCGCTGCGGCCGCTGTTGACGATGGCGGTGATCAGCTTCGTGTTTGGCAGGCTCGCCCGGCTTCCGTCCGGCGGCGTGCCCTACCCGCTGCTGGTGTTTGCCGCAGTGCTGCCATGGCAGTTCTTTGCGACCGCCTTGTCGGAGTCCGGCAACAGCCTGGTCAGCAACGCCACGTTGATCTCCAAGGTCTACTTTCCGCGGCTGATCGTCCCGGCAACAGGGATCGTCGTGGCGCTGGTGGATCTGGCTGTGTCGGGCGCCATCTTCCTGGCTTTGCTCGCCTGGTATGGCGTGTGGCCGGACCTGCGCATCCTGGCCCTGCCCGCCTTCCTGCTGCTCGCGCTGCTGGTGGCCATGGGTGCGGGGTTGTGGCTCGCGGCGCTCAACGCACGCTACCGAGATGTGCGGTACGTGGTGCCATTCCTCGTGCAATTCGGGCTCTACATCTCCCCGGTCGGGTTCAGCAGTTCAGTGGTGCCGTCGCAATGGCGGCTGCTGTACTCGGCGAACCCGATGGTGGGAGTGATCGACGGCTTCAGATGGTCCCTGCTGGGACAAGACGTTGCGTTTTACTGGCCGGGGCTGGTGCTGTCCATCGTCTTCGCCGTCGCGCTGTTCGGGTTCGGGCTGGGGTATTTCCGGCGTGTCGAACGCAGCTTCGCGGACGTGATCTAGGGAGGACCTGACTGAATTGGCCGAGGCGGATCGTAGGCGATGCGGGTTCGGGGTGCAGGCGAGCGCCGGTGGGGTCTCACGGCGGCAGCGCGCCGGACTGCGTGCACTGGCCGCCTGCGTGAGAGCGACATGACCGACATGGTGGTCCAGGTCTCGGATCTGGGTAAGAGCTATCGAATCTCGCACCAAGGGCACGGAGGGTACCGGACCTTGCGCGAGGCGATCTCGGCTTTTCCGCACGCGCTTGCGCAGCGCGCCTTGCGCAGGCAGCCCGGACCCGCCGATGCCTCTAGCGAGGAATTCTGGGCGCTGCGAGAGGTGTCGTTCGACGTGCGGCGCGGCCAGCGGTTGGCCATCATCGGCCGCAACGGCGCAGGCAAGTCGACACTGCTGAAGATCCTGAGCCGCATCACCGAGCCAAGCCGGGGGCGCATCGTCTTGCGGGGCCGGGTGGCGAGTCTGCTCGAGGTCGGCACGGGTTTCCACGCGGAACTGACCGGTCGCGAGAATGTGTTCCTCAACGCCGCGATCCTCGGAATGAGCCGGGCCGAGATCCGGCGCAAGTTCGACGAGATCGTGGCGTTCTCCGAGGTGGAGCGCTTCCTCGACACACCGGTGAAGCGTTATTCGTCGGGCATGACGGTGCGCCTGGCGTTCGCAGTAGCGGCGCATCTCGAGCCGGAGATCCTGATCGTCGACGAAGTACTGGCGGTCGGGGATGCCGCGTTCCAAAGGAAGTGCCTAGGAAAAATGCGGGAGGTGGCGGGCCAGGGACGCACGATCCTGTTCGTCAGCCATAATATGGCCGCCGTGGAGGCGCTTTGCGACGTTGGGATCCTGCTTACCAGGGGTAGGCTGAGTTTCCTGGGGGATGTCCGCTCGGCTATCGGCGCCTATGCCGCCGAAAACAGCGCGATCGCTGCGGGAACGGTGGACCTCGCGGCCCATCGCGACCGGCGATCCGGCCCCCGGCAATACGCGCAGTTCCTGCGGTTGAGCGTTCTGGATGCCCACGGTCAGCCGACCGGCGTCCTGCGGATGGGCGAGCGGGTGACCTTCAGAATGGAGATCGATGTGCAGCAGGCGCGGGACGACTACGAGATCGGGGTGCGTATAGGCACGCTCTACGGCATCTATGTCCATCAGCTCGTGTCCAACTGGGAGGGGTTCCAGTCGATTCCCGGGCCGGGGCCCTGCGTGATCGACGCGAGCATCGAGCGACTGCAGCTTTTCCCGGGTGACTACCAGGTCGACGTCTGGGTCAAGCGGCAGGGAGAAGCCCATTTCAGCGACGACATCGTGCTCGAAGCCCTGCGCTTCGCAGTGGAGGAAACGCCGCTCACGCCCGGGCCCGCGTACTTCAAGCGCTATTCCACCAACACTGAGGTCTACGTGCCAAGCCAATGGCGCCTGATCGGGTCGGCCCCCAATGTTTGACGGCAAATCCGTTCTGATCACCGGCGGCACCGGCTCCTTCGGGCGGCAGTTCGTCAAGACCCTGACTGCGGATTACAAGCCGCGAAGGGTCATCGTGTATTCGCGCGACGAGCTCAAGCAATACGAGATGGAACAGGAGTTCCGAGGCTCGCAGATGCGCTACTTCATCGGCGACGTGCGCGACGCGGGCCGGTTGCGTCAGGCGATGCGTGATGTCGACTACGTCGTTCATGCCGCTGCGCTCAAGCAGGTTCCCGCGGCGGAGTACAACCCGATGGAGTGCATCAAGACCAACGTTCACGGGGCCGAGAACGTGATCGACGCGGCGATCGCCTGCGAGGTGGAGAGAGTCATCGCACTCTCCACGGATAAAGCGGCCAACCCGATCAACCTGTACGGGGCGACCAAGCTCGCGTCGGACAAGCTGTTCACCGCGGCGAACAACATCACGGGTGGGCATCGCACCCGCTTCGCCGTCGTCCGTTATGGCAACGTCGTGGGCTCGCGCGGTTCGGTGGTACCGCTGTTTCGCAAGCTCCTCGCGCAGGGCGTCGACTCGCTGCCGATCACCGATCAGCGCATGACGCGGTTCTGGATCACCTTGGTGCACGGGGTGAACTTCGTTGTCCAGAGCTTCTCGCGCATGCGGGGAGGGGAGATCTTCGTGCCGAAGATCCCATCGGTGCGGGTGGTCGATCTGGCCGAAGCGATGGCGCCGGGCCTGCCTCGGCGGATCATCGGCATCCGGCCAGGGGAGAAACTGCATGAGGTGATGTGCCCCGCGGACGACTCGCGGCTGACGCTCGAGTTCGCCGACCACTACCTGATTCGGCCGTCCATAGCCTTCTTCGAGCATGTCGACTACGACTCCAACCCGCTTGGCGAGAGGTGTGTCGCGGTGCCTGAGGGTTTCGAGTACAACTCCGCCAGTAACCACTGGTTTCTTTCGGTGGAAGAGCTGCGTGCGATGAACCGAGACGTACTTCCATGATCCCATATGGCCGCCAGCTAGTGGACGATGAGGATATCCGGGCGGTCGCCGATGTCTTGCGCTCCGATTGGTTGACGACTGGACCGCAGGTGCGAGCCTTCGAAGACGCCCTTGCCGGCTTCTGCGGTGCCAGACACGCGGTGGCGGTCTCGAGCGGGACTGCGGCACTTCATTCCGCGATGAAGGTGCTTGGTGTCGGTCCGGGGGACGAGGTCATCATTCCAGCGATGACGTTCGTCGCCACGGCGAACGCGGTGCTCTTCGAGGGCGGGACACCGGTCTTCTCGGATGTCGATCCGGCAACGCTGCTGCTGGACCCGAAGGCCGTGGAGGGGCTTGTGACGCCAAGGACAAAGGCGGTGGTTGCGGTGGACTATGCGGGTCAGCCCTGCGACTATCAAGCGCTGAGTGCGATCTGCCGGCGCCACGGGTTGGCGCTAGTCGCCGACAGTTGCCATGCGCTGGGCGCGCAATCCAACAACCGAATGGTGGGCACGCTCGCCGATCTCACAGCCTTCAGCTTCCACCCAGTCAAGCACATCACCACCGGGGAGGGCGGGATGGTTGTGACCAACCGCGATGATCTGGTCGCCCCGTTGCGCCGTTTCCGCAATCACGGCATCTCGACGGACCACAGGGAAAGAGCTGAAGCCGGCACATGGCAGTACGAGATGTTGGAACTGGGCTACAACTACCGCATGACCGATTTCCAGTGCGCGCTCGGGATCTCCCAGCTGCGAAAGCTACCCGCTTGGCTGGAACGACGCCGCGCCATAGCCCGGCGCTACGCCACAGCCTTCGAGTCGGTTCCCGAAATCCGGCTGCTCGATACTACGCCCGGAACGCTCCACGCCTTTCACCTTTATGTTGTAAGGCTTCGGCGCGAGCGCTTGCGCTCAGGCCGCGCCGCCGTGTTCTCCGAGTTGCGATCCAGAGGGATCGGCGTGAACGTCCATTACTTGCCAGTGCACTTGCACGCCTATTACAGGACGCGGTTTGGTACCGGTCCGGGCATGTTTCCGCAAGCCGAGGCCGCCTATGAGGAAATTCTGTCGTTGCCCATGCACGCTGGCCTGACTGATGCGGAGGTAGACAACGTGATTGCCGCAGTTAGGGCCGTCGTGGGCGAGCTGACGGAGCACTGAACGACGCGTGGTGCCAACCGCTAACCAAAAGGCGCGACGGCTGCGCGCGCCGGAGATAGAAGGGAAGACGGATTGATGTCGAAGACAACGGACCAGATGCGCACCTGGCAAAGCGAGTTCGGCCGTGCCTACACGGACCGCAACCTCCAGTCTCATGACGAGATGGAGAAGTGGTATCGCGAGAACTTTGGCTTCACTCGCACGCAGCTGAACGAGCGTTTCGTTGGCGGCCTGGGCCGGTCCTGCCGAGTGCTGGAAGTGGGGGCGAATGTAGGGTGCCAGCTTGAGGCCCTACAGCATATGGGGTTCAGCAATCTGTACGGCATCGAGCTGCAACCCTATGCAGTGGAGATGGCCAAGACGCGCACGAAGAACATCAACATCATCCAAGGCTCTGGCTTCGACATCCCGTTCAAGGATGGTTACTTCGACCTTGTCTTTACCTCCGGCGTCCTGTTCCATATCAGCCCCAGCGATCTGCGCGAAGTACTGGGCGAGATCTACCGATGCAGCGCGCGCTTCATCTGGGGCCTGGAGTACTGGGCGGACACAGTCGAGGAGATCGGGTATCGAGGGCGCGAGGGCCTGCTTTGGAAGGCGGACTACCCGAGGATCTATCTGGCGCAGTTCCCCGACTTGCGGCTCGTTAAGGAGGAGCGGATCAAATACCTCCAGGGCAACAACGTCGACTGCATGTTCCTGCTGGAAAGGGCCCGCGCCTGATGCGCGCGATCGCTATCGTTCAGGCTCGCGTCGGCAGCACTCGTTTGCCTGGCAAGGTCCTGCAGCCAGTGCTCGGCGCACCGATGCTCGTCCACGTCGTCTCGCGGTGCATGCGAGCGGCCTTGATCGACCAGGTTGTTGTAGCTACCACCACCCAGTCAAGGGACGATGCTATCGCTGACCTCTGTGCGGTCCGGCAGTGGCCTTGCTTCCGTGGCAGCGAGGACGATGTCCTGGGCCGGTACCTGGGCGCGGCCAGGGCTTTCGGCGCGGAAGCCGTGGTTCGCATCACCTCCGATTGCCCATTAAGCGATCCCGAGGTGATCGACGCCCATGTGTCGCGCCTGCGGTCGCATTGGCATGAGGCGGATCTGGTGACGAACATGGTGCGGCAGACCTATCCGCTCGGGCTCGCGGTGGAGGCGCTTCCCCTCGACGTGCTCGTTCGGATGGACCGCATGAGCGTGCGGCCAGATCTGCGCGAACACGTAACAACGCTGGCTTATGAGCGTCCGGAGCTATTCGCTATCGAGCACGTACTCCACGGCGAGGATCTCTCCGCGCTGCGGTGGACAGTGGACACCCCGGAAGACCTGGCATTGATCCGCACGATCTTCGAGCACTTCAGCCATGACCGCTTTTCCTGGAGAGAGGCGCTCGTTGCGTTCAATCGCCATGCGCAATGGCGCGAGATCAACGCGCAGGGTGCGGCAAGTCGCTCGGGCCCCAGCCGGTGATTGGCGGGCTGGTTCTTCGATGCGACGCGACGCCGACAATGGGCGCGGGGCACCTGATGCGCTGTCTTGCGTTGGGACAGGCTTGGGTCGCGCGGGGTGGGCGCATTCTGGTCGTCAAGGCGCCGGAGATGCCGTCGCTGGAATCCCGCATCGTCGACTGCGGCGGGCTGGTCGATGTCGTCGATGCAGCGCCGGGGAGCATAGAAGACGCGCGCTTTACGGTCGCCGCGGCGACGGCCTTCGCAGCGCGGTGCGTCGTGGTGGACGGGTATCATTTTGGCTCCGGCTACCATCGGGCCATTGTAGACGCGCAGCTGCGGTTGGCGCTAATCGATGACCTTGGGGGGCAACAGGTCTGGGGCGCCGATGTGGTGATCAACCAGAACATCTATGCCGTGTCCACGCTCTACCCATACCGAGACGAGCGCACGAAGCTACTGCTAGGGACGAAGTTCGCACTACTTCGTAGAGAGTTCTGCCGCTGGGCAGATGCAGCATCTCCGCGGGGACACTCATTGCGTCGCCTGCTCATCACGCTCGGAGGAAGTGACCCGGAGAATGTCACCCTGAAAGTGATGCAGGGCCTGGCTCTCATGCCTCGGCTGCCGGAACAGGTCGTCGTGGTATCGGGTCCGGGTAACCCGCATCTGAGCACGTTGCAGTCGGCTGCCGAGCGGGCCGGCGGCCGCTTCAAGATTCTCACGGACGTTCTCGACATGGCCAGGCTAATGACCGAATGCGGTGCAGCGGTGTCAGGTGCGGGAAGCACCACCTGGGAGCTGGCGTTTATGGGGTTGCCCGCCGCGCTGCTAGTTCTGGCGGAGAATCAGCGTGGCATCGCCGAAGGCATGGCAGCGGAGGGTGCTGCGGTCAATCTCGGCTGGCACCACCTGTTGAGTGCGAGCGACCTGGCTACGATGATCGCGGAGTGGCTTTCTGACGAACCGAGGTTGCGGCGGATGAGTGCCCGTGGGCGGGAGCTGGTGGACGGGATGGGGGCGATGCGGGTCGTCGACGCCTTGCTGGAGCTGGGAGCGTGACGGCGATCAAGGTCGGCGATCGCCTGGTCGGGCCGGGACAGCCCGCCTTCCTGGCGGCCGAAATCGGCATCAATCATAACGGCGACCTGGGGCTCGCGCGCGAGAGCATCGACGCCGCTGCACAGGCCGGGGCAGATGGCGTGAAGTTCCAGAACTACCGCACGGAGGATTTCGTCTCCGACCGCTCCCTCACCTATGAGTACGTCTCGCAGGGTGGCAAGGTCGTGGAACCCCAGTACGACATGTTCAAGCGTTGCGAGCTGTCGTTTGATGCGCTCGAGCAACTCAAGGATCATTGCGACCGACGGGGTGTGATCTTCTTCAGCACGCCCACGAGCGATGATGGGGTCGTCGACCTGGTGCGCCTCAAGGCGCCACTGCTGAAGAATGGTTCGGACTACCTGGTTAACCTCGCGCTCGTTCGAGCCATGGCGCGGACCGGCCTGCCCACGGTTGTGTCCACCGGAATGGCCACACTAGCCGAGATCGACGACGCGGCGCGGGCGTTCCGGGAAGCTGGAGGGCAGGATCTCCTGCTACTTCACTGCACGTCCTCGTACCCCACTGCGCCCGCCGACGTCCACTTGCGGAAGATCCCGGCGTTGGCCTCGGCGTTTGGCTGTCCGGTCGGGCTGAGCGACCATACATATGGCATCGTTGCGGCTGTGGGGGCGGTTACGCTAGGCGCATGCTTCGTCGAGAAGCACTTCACGCTGGACAGGAGTTTGCCTGGACCGGATCACCGATTCTCGTCCGATCCGGGCGAGTTCAGGCAACTCGTCGACGCGATCCGTACCCTGGAAGCAAGTCTCGGCGACTCGGTCGTCGGGCCTACGCCCTCGGAGGCGGCCGGTCGTCGGGATTTCCGCTTGTCCTGCGTGGCGGCGCGTGATCTTCCTGCGGAGCATATCCTTCGAGCCGAAGACATCGCATTCCGGCGACCGGGCATGGGGCTGCCTCCGAAGGCGGTCCACTGGCTGGTCGGTCGCCGCCTGCCCCGTCCCGTCTCCGCAGGCAAGCCTTTCGCTCCTGAGGACTTCGCGTGAGCGAGAAACCGGTCAGCTTCGACCCCGTGTGGGAACGCGAGATCTATGCGTGCGGTCGGCATCTGAACCGGTATCCCTTCGATATCGTGGTCAGTTTCGTGTATCGCTACCGCCCTCGCGAAAAGCCGCATGGCGAAACGACGATCCTCGAGGTCGGCTGCGGGGCCGCAAACAACCTGTGGTTCGCGGCGCGCGAGGGGTTTCGGGTCTCGGGCGTCGATGCCAGCGAAAGCGCGATCGCATTCGCGCGCAGACGTTTTGCGGAAGACGGCTTGGCGGCCGACTTACGCGTCGGGGACTTCACGGCATTGCCATTTCAGGATGAAGTCTTCGACCTGGTGATCGACCGAGGCGCCCTCACGTGCTGCGGTTATTCGGATGCCCTAAGGGCGATCAGCGAGATCAGGCGAGTACTGCGTACCGGCGGTCGTTTCCTGTTCAACCCATACAGTGATCGGCACTCGAGTCGTATCGCCGGGCGGCCAGGCCCCGATGGGCTCACGTTGGATATCTCAGGGGGTACTCTGGCAGGCGTGGGGCAGTTGTGCTTCTGGAGGCGAGAGCAGCTGGATGAGGCCTGTGCGCCGGGGTGGGAAGTGCTGAGCCTGCAGCATCTCTGCGTAGAGGAACTCACGGAGGCTTCCGCGGGCACTCACGCCGAGTGGCGGGTCGTGCTGGAGAAGCCAAGCGGCGTCTAGGTCATGGCATGCTGGAAAGCGGCTCTGAGGTGACACTGCGCCCCGCGACGCTCGATGACGCGCGGCTCTTATTCGAGTGGCGCAACCGCCCGGAGATTGTCATGCTCAGTCGATCCCGCAGATCAGTTGATTGGAACGAGCACGTGCTGTGGCTGCAGAGGGTGCTGTCCGATCCCGATCACCATCTGCTCTTCCTCGTTGAGATCGCGTTTGAACCCGCCGGGCACCTTCGGTTCGACCGCGTTGATGACGAGTCCTGTGAGGTCTCGATCTACCTGCTGTCCGGGTGGACCGGACGGGGCTTTGGAGTTCATTCGCTGGCAGCAGGGTGTCGAGAGGTCTTTCATCTCTGGGGTATCGGGCACATTGACGCGGTGGTTCGCCGGGACAACCCCCGCAGTCGATCCGCGTTCATTAAAGCCGGCTTCCGCGAGACCGGCGCCAGTGACACAGACGTAGTGCGCCTGCGCCGTTGGCGGCCGGTGTAGAGAGGGATTGCCCATGGACTTGTCCGAATGGCTGAAGGAGGATGCAGCGACCGCTCGATACTACGCCGCTCGGCTTGCTCAGCATGGCGACGACGTCCGATCGGTCGACTGGGGCAGTGTGCAGTCTCAGGTGCAGCGCTTCGAGGTGCTGGCCCGGGTCGGCGACTTGAGCAATGCCACGGTGCTGGATGTCGGCTGCGGGCTGGGTGACTTGTACGCTTGGCTTTCGCAGCGTGGTATCCAGATGCGCTATACGGGAGTCGATATCACGCCGCAGATGATCGACGCGTGCCGGCGTCGCTTCCCAGCGGTCGACTTTGAAGTGGCCAATCTGCTCGAGGCCAAGTTGGAGCGCCGAGACTATGTGTTCGCGAGCGGAATTTTCTATCTACGTCAAACTCACCCCCTCGACTACATGAGAGCGATGCTCGCTCGACTGTTCGCTCTGTGCGACAAGGCGGTCGCCTTCAACTCGCTGAGTGCGTGGTCACCACAACGC
>DATKLO010000170.1:0-5102 GCA_035542375.1 Steroidobacteraceae bacterium
GATCGTGCGCGCCCCGCGAAACGAGGCACGCACCCACTGACGCGTCAGCCCGGATCGCTCGCAATCGTCCACGACCGCCCCGCCACGAGGAAACATCACTACCGGAACGCCGCGCAGACGCGCATACCAGGCCATGGCGCCCTTTTCGACGATGCTGCCACCCAACGCGACAAACAGCAGTACCACATCCGGCCGCTGTTTTTCGAACCGGCGGATGTAACGCACGAATCGCGCGGCCGCGCGGAACAGTCGGACCCGCAACGGCGGCGGCGGATTGCTGATCTGAGTGCTGTCGAACAGATCCAGTGCGACCTGGGACGGCAGCGTGGATTCCAGCAGGAGCCGGCAGGAGGTCACCATTCCGCCCAGCACGGTGGTTCCGGGTGGCGGAAAGGCTCCGACGAACAGGGCGCGGGGCAAGTTCGCCGTCATGCCAGGTACTGCCTCGACCAGAGCGACAGCTGCAGCAGCTTCCACAGCAGGAATCCGCGCTCGCGCCGCCGCGCGACATGTTCTTCCAGAGTGCGCTCCAGGCGAGCGTGCACGAAGCCGAACCGCTCGCAGAAGCGCGGCTCGAGGATGGCAGCCCGCGCAAAGGACGCGAGCGGGCCGCGCAGCCATTCCTCGTAGGGCACGCCGAAGCCCCTCTTCGGGCTATCCAGGATCTCATCCGGCAGCCGCCCGCGCAGGGCCGCACGGAACACGATCTTCTTCCGGGCGCCGCGGACCTTGAACCCGGCGGGCAAGCCCACCGCCAGGGAGGCGACTCCCTCATCGAGCAGCGGCACGCGAGCCTCCAAGCCGTGCGCCATGGTGGCGCGGTCTACCTTGGTCAGGAACTGCGAGGGCAGCTGCAGTGTCAGGTCCGTCAGCAACATTTGCTGCACGGGGTCGGCCTGGGCGAAGCGATCCGCACAGCGTCGGAACGCTGCGAAAGGGTCCGTGGCAGCAAGCAGATGTTGACGCGCTTCATCACTCAACAATTCCGTCGGCGGGTCCCTTCTCGTCTCCACGGTCAGCAACAGCGCCATGCGCAGCGCGGCATCCGCATTTCCGGCGGCCGCTCCCATGCGCGCAAGACGGATGCCCCCCGCTCCCGCCCAGGCGGCGAGCAGCGGTTCCAGCGGATGCGGCCACAGTCGCCACCACCTGGCCCGGCTCAGAATCGAGTAGCGCCGATAGCCGGCGAACATCTCATCGCCGCCGTCGCCCTGCAGCACGACCTTGATGCCGCCACGCAGTTCGCGCGCCATCAGATACAAAGGGATGTTGGCAGCATCGGCAAAGGGCTCATCATGTATGCCCGCCAGCGCCATGATCGTCTCTTCCAGCCCGGCGCCGCTGACCTGCAGCTCGTGATGCTCCAGCCCCAGGTGCCGGGCCACCGCCCGGGCCTTGGGCAGCTCGTTCACTCCATTGTCGAAATCGAAGGCGACACAGTAACTGGCGAGCGGCTTACGGCTCGCGCGCGCAGCCGCGGCAGCAATGCTCGACGAATCGACACCGCCGCTGAGGAAAATGCCGACCGGGACGTCCGCGACGAGCTGCCGGGCCACCGCGGCATCGACGGCGGCACGCACCGCAATCACCGCGTCGGACTCCGTAAGGTGGGTGCGCGGAGCCAGCCAGGATTCCAGGCGCCACCAGCTCTCCACGTGGGCCTTGCCGTCCTCGACCACGAGCCGGCCGCCCGGCGGCAGCGCGCGGACGTTGCGGAAGAACGTGCGGTCCTCGAAGGCATTGCCGTACCAGAGGTATTCCGACAGAGCCTGCTCATCGAGCGTTCGCTCGAGGTCGATCCCGGCGAGCACCGCCTTGATCTCGGAGCCGAACGCAAGCGTCCCGGCCTCCCACCCGTAATAAAGAGGCTTGATACCAAGCCGGTCACGCATCAGCACGAGGCGTCGCCGCTCGCCATCCCACAGTGCGAAGGCGAACAGCCCTTCGAGCCGTTCCAGACCCCTCAGGCCCCATTCCTGATAGGCGTGCAGCAGGACCTCCGTATCCGAATGGCCGCGAAATGCATGCCCCAGACTTTCCAGCTCCCGGCGCAGCAGGCCGAAGTTGTAGGCTTCACCGTTGTAAGCAACCGTTACATCGCCGAGCCTCATCGGCTGCGCCCCCGTGGGCGACAGATCGATGATGCTGAGCCGACGGTGTCCGAGCGCGATCCCCTCGCCGACGTGAAAGCCTTCAGCGTCCGGACCACGATGCGCGATGGTCTGAGCCATGCGGCGCACCTTGCGCACGAGCGCGTCAGAGGATTGTGGGCCGTAAAGGCCACAGAAGCCGCACATGGACGGTTTCAGACTCTCACGAGGCGACCGATTCACTCCGTCCGGGAGGAACGGACCCTCAAAAGCGTTAAATTATACATGCCGTCCCCGCCGGCGCCGGGTTGAAGGTCCGGACGGTGGTTCCCGTTCCAACCCGCTGAAGGAATCTTCCATGAACACTCGCCGAACCATTCTCTCCCGGGTTGCCGCCCTTGCGGGCCTCGGAGTCGCCGCAACCGGCCCCTCCTTGGCCGCTGGGACATCGCCACCGGCCAATGCAGGATCCGCACAATCCAGAGGACCGCAGAGCGGTACCGGAGATGTCCAGCGACTGGGTCTGGTGCCCAATGACCCCGGCGCCGCGACCGCGAACGCCAATGCACTCAAGGCACTCGTCTCGCCCTCCGGCAGCTTCGCAGGACGCGTCTGGTTTCCGAATACCACCGGCAAGGATGTGTACTACCTCGACGATATCGTGCCGTTTCATGACGGTATCCAGGTAGACCTGCAGGGGTGCACGCTGCACTTCGGCAAGACGAGCGTGCGCGGTGACACTAATTCCGGGTTCATCTTCGCCATCCGCGATTTCTCCATCGCCAATGGCGCGATCGTTGTCGACTACCAGGCGACCTCAGGTGCGTCCAACGCCGGCAGCGCGCTGAGTTTCGGCAACCGTGGCGAGGACAGCCACTACTTCAGTCCCCTGTACGACAGTCAGTTGCCGGTGCCCATGGGCAACATCACGGTGCGCAATCTGCGCATCTCCTCGAACAACCGCGGCGGTCACGGCATCCTGATGATCGGCGGACTGGAGGGCGTCCTCATGGAAAACGTCTGGATCGACGGCCAGGGCGCCCTCGATACCGGCATCTACTATGAGTTTGGCTGGGCAACTAACGAGCCCCAGCGGGAGCTGCGCCAGACTTCGCATGCGCACAACATGCGCTTCAGCAACATCCACATCAGCAACATCAACGAGCAGCGCGGGCAGGCATTCGGCCTGACCGGCGCGTACAACTGCTGGGTGGATGGCCTGTACGTGCGCTCCGCGAAGATCCTGCTGCAATGCTCGCCCGGCGAGTCCGCATACTTCCGCCCCTGGGCGGGTGTGGATCAGGTGGGAGCGAAGCGCAACATTGCCCTGCGCAACATCGTCGGCACCCACATTACCGGGACCGCCATCGACGTGTCGGGCGAGTCGTCCAAATCCGGCGGCTACCTGCGCGGCACCCGCAACGGCCCGGCCGAGCAGACCGATCTGATCGACTGTTCCATCGACGGTTTCGCCATTGATGGCGCGGACCTGGATGGCGGCTACGGTGTGCATTCGAGCGCCGAACGGCTCGAGCTGCGCAATGGCCGCATCACCGGATTCTCGCGCGGTATCGTCACCACGCAGGAATGCACGCGCCTGTGCATCGACTCGGTGGACATCTTTGGCTGCAAGCAGATCGCCATCCAGCTCGGACAGCAGTCCTCCATCTGGAATCCGCCACGGCAGAAGATGGGCTTCGTCCGCAACTGCTTCATCGCCGGCAACGGCATCGCCAATCCCGGCAATTTCGCGGCCATCGAACTGGACCAGTGCGCGGCCTTTGTCATCGAGGGCAACCGGTTCGGTTACGAACCCTCCCACGACGGTCAGCCCGAGACCGCACAGGGATTCGCCGTGCGACTGGGTGGTCAGGCCAGCAATGTCGTATGTCGCTGCAATCACGTCGCAGGGCTGCGCCCGGGTGGCACCGCATTCGTCAGCCGTTCGGCGGCCAGCTCCGGCAACACCCTGGTCAACACGAGCGGAGTGACCAGCGCCAACGGCGCCTGGGACAGCCTGAAACGCTAGCGACTTGCGGGCACGGTCGAGTACTGCGCGTAGTGCGGCCTGTTTCCCCAGACCTCGCCGATCACCATGTGATCGTCCACAGTGTGGAAGGGATCGATGAAATTGGTTCGCTCCCGCGTGAACTCGTTCGGGATGTCAAAATCGTAGACGGTACCCAGAGTACGCACGAACGACTTGAAGCGCGCCTCGTCCTGCTCCCGCCCGAGTTCCACGAAACGTCGCTGCAGTTCGATACTGGTCGGCGGAATCACGATCACCAGGCGCGTGCCGTGCCTGCGGCAATCCGCAGCCAGTGCCTGCAGTCGCGCCGCGCTGGTCCTCGGGAAGCGATACTCGTGCAACAGCTGCGGCGCCGCCTCATCGAGCTGGAAGCGCCAGAACGCCTGGCGATCGATGCTGGGAGTGGTGAGATCCAGTGTGTGGGGCGAGAGCGCACCGTAGGCTGACAGGAACGCTGCCGCGACGACCAGCCGGTTCGTCAGGTAGCGCAGCGGACTGGAGACGATGGCCAGGGCTTCCGGCACCCGGTTGAGATTCTGGTACTCGTTGAAGTTGATCAGGCCTATGCCGATGTAGACCGCCTCCAGATGCACGCTGCGAGCGGCCAGCCAGTAGGTGTCGATGGCCTCGGCCAGCGTGCCGCCCCCATAGGCGAAGTTGAAGTAATCCTGACCACTCGCCGCGCGGATGTCGGCGGCATTGAGGGAGGCCATCGAGGAGTCGCCCAGGATCAGCCGCGACTGCGGGGCGCTGCGGAATTTCTGCACCTTCCATAGCGGATTGTGCAGCGGTTGGGCCACCACGAACTTCACCTGTTCCGCCACGACGCTCGAGAGCCCGAGACAGTCGAAGGGATCCACGATCGCTACCAGGATTGCGAGCAGCACGAATGGCAGGCTCAAAAGCGTGGCGCGACTCAGGAGGCGCAGCATCGCCGGGTCCTAGAACTGCTGGTAAATGAACACGGTGGCCGCATTCTGCGC